>JAPUFZ010000259.1 GCA_027293245.1 Gammaproteobacteria bacterium | reverse complement strand
CGGTCTAATTCCAGCGATCGTTCAGGTAGAGCATTCAGCAACGCATTGGTGTAAGGGTGGCGAGGCCTACTAAACAGACCTTCGACCTCCTGCTGTTCTACCTGTTGACCAGCATACATGACGATAACCTGTTTTGCCGTTTCAGCGACAACGCCCATGTCGTGCGTGATCAACACCAGTGCCATGCCTTTATCGTTTTGCAGACTAACCAGCAGGTCAATAATCTGTGCCTGTATAGTGACGTCGAGAGCAGTGGTAGGCTCATCTGCAATGAGTAACTTTGGGCTACAGGCAATGGCCATGGCGATCATTACGCGCTGACTCATACCGCCGGACAATTGATGCGGGAAGGCTTTTAGGCGTTCTTCCGGCGCCGGGATGCCGACCAGTTCAAGTAGTTCGATGCTGCGTTTTTTGCGCGCGTTACGATCCATGCCGAGGTGTTCTTTCAGGGTTTCGCCAATTTGGAAACCGACCGTGAAGCATGGATTCAGACTGCTCATGGGTTCCTGAAAAATCATTGAGATATCTTGCCCAATAATTTTTCGACGTTCCCTGCTGGAAATAGTCACCAGATCACGTCCCTCGAATTTCAAAATATCGGCGGTGATTTTTGCGGTCCAGGGTAATAGTCCCATCACGGCCAACATTGATACTGATTTACCAGAACCGGACTCGCCTACGATAGCAAGAATATCTGTTTCCCTGATGTCTAAATCCACCCCGTCTACAGCTCGAAAGGAGCCGCTTACGGTCTGAAAATCGACACAGAGGTTACGTATTTCCAATAAACTCATGATCTTTTCATTTTCGGATCAAGGGCGTCTCGCAGGCCGTCGCCCATCAGGTTAATTGCCAGTACTGCCAATAAAATAGCCAGTCCCGGAAATGTGACCGTCCATGGCGCTGATAACATGAGATCGCGATTCTCTGCTATCAGCGTTCCCCACTCCGGTGTGGGTGGTTGCGCGCCCATGCCGAGAAAGCCGAGCGCGGCCGTATCCAGTATTGCGGTAGAAAAACTAAGTGTCGCCTGAACGATCAATGGCGACATACAGTTGGGCAGTATGGTGATAAACATAATGCGAAACTTACCGGCGCCTGAAACTTTGCTGGCTACGACATACTCCTTGGTGTTTTCAGTAATATATGACGCCCGCGTCAATCGGACAAAATAGGGTAGATAAGTAATGGATATTGCGATCATCGCGTTTAACAGGCCAGGACCCAAAATGGCCACCAGCACCAGTGCCATCAGCAATCCCGGTACAGACAAAATGGTGTCCATGATGCGCATGATTAGGGTATCGACCCAACCGCGGAAATACCCGGCAATTACACCGAACACGATACCGATGCTCAAACACAAAATTACCACCATGCCGCCTGCAACCAGCGATAGCCGGGTACCATAGATAATACGCGATAACATGTCACGCCCGGCATAGTCTGTGCCGAAGAAAAAATTACACTTATCCCCGCCCCAGGACGGCGCCTGTTCCAGGCATTCTCTATATTGAATAGTGGGATCGTGGGGTGCAATAAAATCTGCAAAAATGGCCATCAAAATTATACCGACCAAGAAGGCCAGGCCAACAACGGCAGTCTTGCTTTCAGAAAAATAGTACCAGAATTCCAACAAATTCCGGCGAAGAACACTGGGCTTACGCGGGCCGCTTTCTATCGAGTTGATCGTGCTCTGATTCACCTTGGTTTTCTCCGCCGGTTACGAGCTGGTATGCAGGATCCGCGGATTAATCAATCCGTACAATATATCGACGACAAGATTCACCGACATTATTATCATTGCGATTAGTACCAGTCCTCCCTGAACCGCATAATAGTCACGACTAAATACCGAAAAGATTATCCATTTGCCTATGCCGGGCCAGCTAAATATTGTTTCAGTCAATATCGCTCCCGCCATGAGCGTGCCTACCTGTAAGCCGATTACCGTGATAACGGTTATCATTGCGTTTCTCAGGGCATGCAAGCCATATACTCGTAATGGCGACAATCCCTTTGCTCTCGCGGTACGCACATAGTCTTCGCTCAATACCTCTAACATCGCTGATCGTGTTTGACGGGCAATAATCGCCAGGGGGATGGTACCGAGAACAATAGTGGGCAATATCATGTGGCTCACGGCAGAGGCAAAAGCGCCTTCCTCACCACTTAGTAGCGAATCGATGAGTAGAAACCCGGTCACCGTTTCGACATCGAATAAAAAGGAAATACGACCAGACACCGGGGTCAGGCCCCATATACCACCAAACAAAATGATCAATAACAGGCCCCACCAGAAAATCGGCATGGAGTAACCTACCAGCGAAAGCCCCATGAGGCCCTGGTCATAAAAGGTTCCGCGTTTTACAGCTGCGAATATTCCGATCGGCAGACCGATAATTATCGCCAGCAACATGGCCGAAATTCCAAGTTCCAGTGTTGCCGGAAATAATTCCATAAATTCATCCAGAACTGGGCGGTTGGTCAGGACCGAAGTGCCGAAGTCACCATGCAATAATTTCCACACATAGTCGAAGTATTGTTCCCAGGCGGGTTTATCCAGGCCCAACTTGGCCATCATTTCAGCGTGCCTTTCCGGAGTCATATCGCGCTCGCCGGCCAGCGCGGCTACCGGATCGCCCGGCAACATTCGAATAAAGCCGAATGAAATCAGGGTTACCCCGAAAAAAATTGGCACTAGTAGCACGATTCGATTAAGTACGAATGAAAACATGGGTTGTCGCTTAACTAAAAAAGGCGCGAGGTTTGACCCTCACGCCTATGGAGCAAATTACGGCACTAAATAACTTACTTTAGATCCACATATTTAAAAATGTGGCTGCCGAGCGGGTGGATTTTGAAATTTATCACCTCTTTGCGAACGGGTCGGAACTGTACCGAATGCGCAATGGTATACCAGGGAACCTCTTGCTTGAAAATAACCTGGGCTTTTTCGTATAGCTTTGTACGCTCTGCCTGGTCAGAGGTTTTTTTGGCATCGCGAAGCAGGCCGTCAAATTCCTCATTACACCAGCGAGCCACATTTGATTTGGCCGCGGCACAACCGAGAAGCACGAACATAAAGTTATCCGGATCACCGTTGTCGCCGGTCCAGCCTAACAGCGCAGATTCGTGCTCACCAGCGCGAATTCGCTCGCGATATTCGCCCCACTCGAAAGACTTGATTTCGGCGGTTACGCCTACCTTCGCCCATTCGGCCTGAATCAACTCAGCCATTCGACGTGCATTCGGGTTGTATGGACGTTGGACCGGCATAGCCCAGATATCAGTTTTCAAGTTCTTAATACCTGCACTGGCGAGAAGCCTTCGGGCTATTTCAGGGTCATACCGGTAATCGACTACATTGTCGTT
>JAPUFZ010000258.1 GCA_027293245.1 Gammaproteobacteria bacterium | reverse complement strand
TACCGGTGTACCGCCGCCTTCCTGTCGCGTGCGAAAACTGAATACTGGATTCATGGCTCTCTTTTAATTAATTTATGTGATCACGATTAGTCGAAAAAATTAGCATGCAACAGCCTTAGCTGTCAATCGCCTGGGCTATTTTATTCTATTACCGCGAGTCGGCAGAGTGTTGACTTATTCGATTTTTGTGATCACAATATCGCCGGAGTCACCCATTATACCCGAGCATAATACGACCGCCAAACAAGTTATGCGGCGCTTGCAATTTTCGCAACTGAAACGACCCCAACAGAGAATCCGGCATGAAAGAATGGATTAAAAAACATCAGGTAAGCGAAGTTGAATGTATCGTTCCGGATCTCTCCGGCGCAGCGCGCGGCAAAATCGTGCCCGCGTCAAAATATACTGATGGACACGAGTTACGACTACCTCGGTCTATTTTTCTGCAATCTATTACCGGCGACTATCCCGAGTTATTCCATGAACTCTTGCCCACCGACGCCGATATGTACTTACAACCGGATGAATCCACGCTTCGGCTATTACCCTGGGCAGAGCAAAAATCAGCCCAGGTGATACACGATTGTTTCGATGAGAACGGCAAAGCTATCGAATATGCGCCACGCCATGTCTTGCGCCGAGTACTCGACCTTTATCGGGCCGAAGGCTGGAAACCGGTGATTGCACCCGAGCTCGAATTTTTTATTATCGAGCCCAATACTGACCCCAGGCAACCACTGCAACCGCCGATCGGTAAAAACGGCCGGACCGAAGTTGAAGGCCAATCCTACAGCATCGACGCGATCAACGAATTCAGTGCAATTTTCGCCGATATGAATGCCTTCAGTAAAACTCAGAACCTCGCATTAGATACTCTGATTCATGAGGAAGGCCTGGCACAAATGGAAGTCAACCTGATGCACGGCGACCCGCTGGACCTTGCCGATCAGGCATTTTTGTTTAAGCGTACGGTACGCGCCGCTGCAGTTCGGCATGGCAAGTACGCAACATTCATGGCTAAACCAATATCAAACCAGCACGGTAACTCGATGCATATCCATCAAAGCATGGTGGATATCGAAAACGGCAAAAATCTATTTTCGACGACCACCGGCAAGCCCAACAAGTTACTGCTCAGCCATATCGCTGGACTGCAACAACTCATGCCCAGCGCAATGGCATTGGTCTGCCCCTACGTCAATTCTTATCGCCGTATCGTGCCTGGAATGTCAGCACCGATCAATTTTCACTGGGGCTTTGATAATCGTACGGTTGGTTTTCGCGTGCCCGGCAGTGATCCTCGTTCAATGCGCGTGGAAAATCGCCTCGCCTCGGCGGACGTGAACCCCTATATCGCCATCGCAACCTCGCTTGCCTGCGGTTACATCGGTATGAAACAGGGCTTGAAACCAACCAGACCACTGGCTGACAGCGCTTACCAGGAACCGGGCCAATTGTCACGCGACTGGTTTCAATCACTACAGAACCTGGCGCACTGCCAGGCCCTGCGCGATGTCCTCGGCGATCTCTTTGTCGACGTTTACGTTGCTGTCAAGGAAGTTGAATTTGACAGTTTTATGCTTGCAGTCAGCCCATGGGAACGGGAATATTTATTATTAAAAGTTTAACCGGGAGAACCCTATGAACCAGCAATCTGCCCTGGCCGGCAGCAATACCGCAAGATGGCAAGGTCTCGACGGTGCGCATCACCTGCACCCGTTTACCAACCCCAAAGACCTGAAACAAAATGCCGCGCGAATCATCGAATCGGCGCAGGGCATCTATTTGACCGATTCTGACGGTAACCAGTACCTCGACGCAATGGCTGGCCTGTGGTGTGTGAATATGGGTTACGGTCGAGAAGAACTGATCGAAGCCGCGCATGCGCAAATGCAGCAATTACCCTATTACAACGCTTTCTTTAAAACCTCGCACCCACCGGTAGCCGAGCTGAGTGCGCTGTTAGCAAAAGTGACGCCGGCGCACATGAATCACACATTTTTCACCAGTTCCGGCTCCGAGGCCAACGATACCGTGGTCCGTATGACCTGGCGTTACTGGGACATCCTCGGCAAGCCCGAAAAACGGATCATTATCAGTCGCAAGAATGCCTATCACGGCAGCACAATCGCGGCCTCGAGTCTCGGCGGCATGGCGGACATGCACCAACAGGGTGGCATCATTCCAGACATAGTGCATGTCGAGCAACCTTACTGGTTCGGCAAGCGCGTCGAGCTCGGCACAGATCTCGACGCCGGGGAATTCGGACGGGAAGTCGCCCAGTCGATTGCCGACAAGATCGAAGAGCTCGGTGAAAATCGTGTGGCAGCATTTATCGCAGAACCGATCCAGGGCGCCGGTGGCGTGATTGTACCGCCGGACAGTTACTGGACCGAAGTGAAGAAAATCTGTGCCCAGTACGACATTCTATTTGTTGCCGATGAAGTAATTTGCGGTTTTGGCCGTACCGGCCACTGGTTTGGCAGCGATCTCTATGACTTAAAGCCTGACCTGATGCCGATGGCCAAGGGCTTGTCCTCCGGTTATCTGCCGATTGGTGGTGTCATGGTTTCCGACAAGGTGGCGGATGTCCTGATAGACCAGGGCGGTGAGTTTAATCATGGTTATACCTATTCGGGTCACCCGGTATGCGCCGCGGTGGCAGTCGCCAACATTCAACTGATGCAACGCGAAAATATAGTTGAAATTGTGCACGATTCGACCGCACCTTATTTGCAAAAACGTATTCGCGAACTGGGTGATCACCCGCTGGTCGGCGAGGTGCGCGGTATCGGTATGCTCGGCGCAATCGAACTGGTCGAAGACAAGGCCGGTTATAAAAAATTCCACAAGGACCGGGGGGTTGGCGTCATCTGTCGCGGGCACTGTTTCGATAACGGCCTGGTGATGCGCGCTGTGGGCGATACCATGATCATGTCGCCGCCGTTGATCATGCAAAAATCAGATATCGACACACTGCTAGAGCGCGCCTGGAAAAGCCTCGACCTGACACTAAAAGACCTGGCCTGATCTGGTCGGCATTAAACATGGCATTTACCCCCAACCAGGACCGTAGCGATACCGGCAACCACCCGGATTCCTACTATGCCGTCACCCGGAACCCGGCCCC
>JAPUFZ010000257.1 GCA_027293245.1 Gammaproteobacteria bacterium | reverse complement strand
ATGCATCAACTTTTTCTCACCGACCACGACATTGGTGACTTCGACACCAGCAAACTAACCATTCCACCCTTGCGTGGCCAGTACGACAGACGGGTACTACGTGAAGGAATTGCGGATGGCACTATCGACTGTATCTGTTCCGATCATCAACCCCACGAAGCTGATGCCAAGTTAAGGCCTTTCCCATCGGCGGAAGCCGGCATCAGCGCGCTCGATACCCTGCTGCCACTGGCACTGCGACTGGTTGAAGAAAACCTGCTTTCGCTGCCCGAAGTGATCGCCAGGCTTAGTATCAACCCGGCTCGAATACTCGGGCTACCGGCCGGCCAGGTTGCTGCGGGCGAGTTAGCCGATATTATTATTGTCGATGCTGAGAGCCACTGGATTTGTACTGGCAGTCAATTTGCTTCCAGGGGTAAAAATACCGCTTTCGAGGGCTGGGATTTCAACGTTCGCGTACTGAAGACGATAGTTGCCGGGCAGATTGTATTCCAGGGGGCCTCGCATTAAATCTGAGTCACCCTCATCCTAGACTTCTTCGGATGGCAGGGTTAGATCTTCCAGGTCGCCCTGTTTATTCAGGTTATGCCTGGTATCCTGTTTTTTATCATCCCCGAAATTGATCTTCCATTCGAGGTTGGTGCTTGAATCGGCGTAGGCGAGCGCACTCTTGATGGTAATCTGGTCAGATTTGTACAAATCATAAAGCGACTGGTCGAAGGTTTGCATGCCAGTAGCATCACCTCGTTCCATGATTTCCTTAATCTCATGAAAATTCCCTTCGCGCAGTAATTCACTGATATAAGGCGTGTTCAACAATATTTCCACCGCGCAGGCGAGCTTGCCTTTCATGCCCGGAACCAGACGTTGCGAGATAACCGCTTTCAGGTTCAGCGACAAATCCATCAACAATTGAGGACGCATATCGGTCGGGAACATATTCATAATTCGATCCATCGCCTGGTTAGAGTTAACCGCATGCAGAGTCGTCAGGCACAAATGACCGGTATCCGCAAAGGTGATCGCCGCTTTCATGGTTTTAGCATCGCGCGCTTCACCAATCATGATCACCTCCGGGGCTTCGCGTAACGCCTCTCGAAGGGCATTTTCATAGCTGAGGGTATCGATACCGACTTCGCGTTGAGAAACTATCGATTTATCGTGGCGGAAGATAAAGTCAATCGGATCCTCTATCGTCAGTATATGACCACCCTCAAATTTATTTCGATAATCGATCATCGATGCCAGGGTGGTTGATTTACCAGATCCGGTAGACCCTACGACGAGCACCATACCGGACTTATTCATCACGATTTTTTTCAACACCTGAGGCAGATTAAGTTCGTCAATAGTTGGAATGTCCCATTTGATATAACGTATAACCATCGATACTTCGGAACGCTGGATATAAATATTGACACGAAATCGCCCCACATTGGCGAGTGTAAAACCGAGGTTCATCTCGCGATTTATTTCGAAATCCCGGACCTGTTCCTCACTCAGCAAGCTGTAGGCGAGGCTCTTAACCTGCCCGGGATTGAACACTTTTGTAGAGATCGCCGAGGTTGTACCCTGTACCTTCAGGTTGGGTGGAGCCGCAGTAACGAAAAACAAATCCGAGGCCTGCTTTTCGACCATGATTTTAAGATAAGGCTCGAGTAATTTAGTGGTTTGTTCCTTACTCATCTCAAATCATTCCACTGCTATTCTCTTCTTCGGCTTCTTCCATCTCAAAATCTCGATGATCGTCCACTAATCCGGCCTTCCTCGCGGTATCACTCTCGAGTTTGATCCGTAGGCGGATATCATTGACCGAATCAGCGTTACGAAGCGCATCCTCGAAGGTAATCTTCTGCGCTTCGAAGAGATCGTACAATGACTGGTCAAATGTTTGCATACCCGCCTCATTGGATTTGGCGATCAAGGTTTTCATTTCGTGGACATCGCCCTTGAATATCAAATCAGTCATCAGCGGCGTATTGAGCATTATTTCAATTGCCGGCAGCCGACCAGCGCCACCAATCTTAGGAATCAGTCGCTGCGATATTAGACCTTTCAGATTCAGGGACAAATCCATCAATAGTTGCGAACGTCGCTCATCTGGAAAAAAGTTGATAATCCGGTCCAGTGCCTGGTTGGTGCTATTCGCGTGCAGGGTAGATAAACAAAGGTGGCCGGTCTCGGCAAACGTGATCGCGTGTTCCATCGTCTCGCGGTCACGAATCTCGCCAATCAAAATGACATCTGGCGCCTGGCGCAGGGTATTTTTTAGTGCGACTTCGTATGACTCGGTATCGACACCGACTTCGCGTTGGGTCACCAGGCAATTGCCATGATCGTGTACGAATTCGACAGGATCCTCGATTGTAATGATATGTCCATAGCTGTGCTGGTTTCGGTAATCCACCATTGACGCAAGAGAAGTCGATTTGCCTGAACCGGTACCGCCAACAAATATGACCAGGCCCCGTTTAGTCATCGCGATATCCATCAGAATATCGGGTAGATTTAATTCAGCAAAACTCGGGATTTCTGAATTGATGATGCGCAGCACCATGCCGGTACTACCGCGCTGCACAAAAGCATTAACCCGAAATCTGGCAACACCTGTCAACGCGATGGAAAAATTACACTCCTTTTTTTCCTCAAACGCTGAAACCTGCTTGTCGTTCATAATTGAACGGGTGAGCATTTGGGTATGACTTGGAGACAAATTCTGCTTCGAGACCGGCTTTATCTTACCGTCGATTTTCATCGCCGGCGGAGAACCCGTTGTGATAAATAGATCCGATCCGTCATTGCTGACCATCATGCGCAGCAAATCGTGCATGAAGCTTATCGCCTTGTTACGATCCATTGCCTGTCCTCAACATAAATTCGATACCCTCTACAGGGCGTCTGGATTCGCGGCCTTTTTCTTTGCCTCTTCCTTCGCCACCACACCCTGGGCTAACAACCCCTTCAAATTCTGGTCCAGGGTTATCATACCAACATTTTGGCCAGTTTGAATGGCCGAATACATCTGCGCAACCTTGTCTTCTCGGATCAAGTTTCTTATCGCCGGAGTACCAATCATAATTTCGTGCGCGGCAACCCGACCACCCCCAATTTTTTTTAACAGGGTTTGTGAAATAACCGCTTTCAACGACTCTGACAACATCGACCGCACCATGGCTTTTTCGGCCGCTGGAAACACATCGACAATACGATCGATAGTCTTAGCCGCCGAGCTCGTGTGCAAGGTGCCGAACACCAGGTGACCGGTTTCTGCTGCAGACAAAGCCAGACGAATTGTTTCAAGGTCGCGCATCTCGCCGACCAGTATTGTATCTGGATCTTCACGCAAGGCCGAACGCAATGCCTCGTTAAAACCCAGCGTATCACGATGCACCTCACGTTGATTAACCAGGCATTTCTTACTTTCGTGAACGAACTCTATCGGATCTTCTACGGTCAGAATATGTCCATACTCATTGTCATTTTTGTAATCGACCATCGCTGCCAG
>JAPUFZ010000256.1 GCA_027293245.1 Gammaproteobacteria bacterium | reverse complement strand
TGCAAACTTGGCAATAGCCCCGCTAAGACTGGCCGTATCGATGGTAGTTATTTTGCCAGTCAATCAATCCGACAATAGCCCAGATTAGCCGATAGTCATCAACCCTGTTCTGATATAATTGCCGATTGAAACGAATAGAATGATACGATTATGACTCGAAAAGCGGTGGCCCTGATCTCCGGTGGCCTCGACTCACTTCTCGCCGCGAAACTGATCCAGGATCAGGGTATTCAGGTCGAGGGTATCAATTTTTATACCGGCTTTTGCGTCGAAGGGCATACCCATGCCATCCGTAAGAGAGACCGCGACAAGATAAAGCGCAATAACGCGCTGTGGGTGGCCGAACAACTGGGCATCAAACTCCACATCGTCGACATTGTCGAGGAATACAAGGACGTGGTGATCAATCCCAAACATGGTTATGGCGCAAATCTGAATCCCTGCCTCGATTGCAAGATTTTCATGGTCAAAAAAGCCCATGCCTGGATTCGGCAAAACCACTTTGACTTCATTATCACCGGTGAAGTCATGGGCCAACGGCCGATGTCGCAACGCAAAAAAACACTGCCGGTGGTCGCGGCCGAGTCGGGTGCGCATGACTTGCTGCTGCGCCCCCTGTGTGCGCATAACCTGCCGCAAACGAAACCCGAAAAGGAAGGCTGGGTGGACCGCGATCAATTGATGGGTATCACCGGGCGTTCGCGCAAGCCGCAAATGGCACTGGCAAAACAGTTCGGCTTTGAAGACTATGCCCAGCCTGCCGGCGGCTGTTGTTTCCTGACGGACCAGAACTACGCGGTCAGGTTACAGGATCTGTGGGACAATCGTGGCCATAAGACCTACGAACTCGACGATATCATGCTACTCAAGGTCGGCCGGCATATCCGGCCGAGCAAGTCCTTTAAGCTGATAATCGCCCGCGAAGAAGGTGAAACCCGGTTTCTCAGCGGTTATAAAAAACAGTTCCAGAGCATCAAGACGGTCAGCCATGCCGGACCTATGACCCTGATCGAGGGTGACCAGCTCGACCAACAGCAAATCGAGCTGGCCTGCGCGATTACGGCCCGATTCAGCAAGGGCCGTGACCAGGATTCGGTGGAAGTCGAGTTTAGCGACCAGGATCAAAATTTACAGCAGATCCATATCAGGCCGCTGGCAGAAATTGCGCCGGAATGGTATATCACATGAAAACAGCTGTGATTGAACTCGATGCGCGGCGCCTACTCTGCCCGATGCCGGTGATTAAACTACAGGACTGTATCAACAAGCAGGCAGTTGACACGCGAGTCTAGATTACCAGCACCGACCCAGGCGCCATGAATGATATCCCAGCCTGGTGCCGTATCAACGGACACCGTGTTATTTCCAGCACAGAGCTGGAGGACGAGTATATTTTCCTGGTCGAAAAAGGTGCAGATGGAAACTGAACAACGCCATCAGATAATAAAAAAAGTTACTCTTACAGGTTCTTATGTCAATTGCTTGCTGGCCACAAGCCAAATCGTGTTTGGCATCATCGGCCATTCCCAGGCACTGCTCGCCGATGGCTTTCATACCCTGTCGGACCTGCTGAGTGATTTTATCGTTTTATTTGCGATTAAACAGTCTTCACAGGCGGCCGATGAAGATCATCCCTACGGACATGGCCGGATCGAAACCCTGGCGACTGTGGTACTGGGTGTACTGCTGGTTGCTGCGGGCCTTGGTATTGGTATTCGGGGCTTTAACAGCATACTCACGGCCGAGCGTGCCAATCCCGAGTTGATCACATTGTTTTTTGCGGCACTGGCGATTGTCAGTAAGGAATATCTGTATCGCTATACATTGAAGGCAGCAAAGGCGACGCATTCCGGTCTGCTTGAATCAAATGCCTGGCATCATCGCTCGGACGCACTGTCATCCATCGTCGTCGTCGCTGGCATTTCCGCCCAGCTACTCGGCATGCCGTATATGGATGCTGCCGCTGCTATTATCGTCGCGATTTTGATTACCCTGATGGGTTCCCGGCTGACACGCAACGCCTTTAGAGAGCTCATCGATACCAGCCTGGATTTCGAACTGGTGAGCCAGGTGAAATCACTGATCGAAGACAATGAAAGTGTTCGCAAGGTGCACAGCCTGCGATCCCGCTCCATGGGCGGGCTAGGATATGTGGACGCGGAGATTCGGGTTAACCCGAGACTAACCGTATCCGAGGCCCACTACATCGCTTTTTCGCTGGAGCAGCAGATTCAAACCAGTTTTCCCAGAATTGTCGACGTCAGCATTCATATCGATCCGCTCACGGAATCGGGGCATGATTCTGTTTCCCGCCTTCCCGGACGTAACCAGATTTTGGAAATGTTGCAAATAGCCTGGCAGCCATTCCCCTGTGGCGAGTTGATAGAGCAGATTAACCTGCACTACCTGAAACGCCAGATTGAAATTGATATCGTGCTGCCAGAGTCCCTGTGTGCTGCACAGCATCGCACAGAAATCGAGGCGATGATCGCCAGCGCGCATGAAATGGAACATGTCGGTAAGGTCAACCTGTACTTTTCACGTTGAGGGTATCGTAAAAAGTCGTCTTGACAGGAAACACAATCCAACCTTTTACGACACCCTCAATAAATGCAAGAGACGCGGCATGCACCATAATGGTGCAACTCGGCGCCGGAAACCCCGCCATGGTACGATTTTGCGCGATTAATTGGTAATGCCGAAATTATGCGTACAATGCTTCTGTTCTGAAGCTCCCGGAGCCCGTCAGGTCCCGGATCTTTAATTTTTGTAACGGAGTCTAAACCCATGTCAGCTGCCGATGTATTAAATACCATCAAAGAGTACGGCGTAAAATTCGTCGATTTTCGTTTCACCGATACCCGCGGCAAGGAACAACATCTTTCCATTCCGGCCAGGTGTCTGAGTGAAGACACTTTCACCGAAGGCCAGATGTTTGATGGTTCTTCGGTGGCAGGCTGGAAGGGTATTAACGAATCCGACATGATCCTTATGCCCGATGCCGACACCGCGGTGCTGGACCCTTTTACCGACGAGCCAACGATCAATATTACCTGTAATGTGGTCGAACCCACTACCGGCGAAGGTTATGAGCGTGACCCGCGTTCTATCGCCAACCGCGCCGAGGCCTATTTGAAGGCTTCGGGGATTGCCGATACCGCCTATTTTGGTCCGGAGAACGAATTCTTCGTATTTGACGATGTCCGCTGGACCACAGAAATGGGTCATACTTCTTACCGGATCGATTCCGAAGAAGCCGACTGGAATACTGGTAAGGCTTACGAGGATGGCAACACCGGTCACCGTCCCGGTGTCAAGGGCGGTTATTTTCCAGTGCCGCCGGTTGATTCATTACACGACATGCGATCGGCAATGTGCCTGGCGATGGAAGAAATGGGACTTAAGATTGAAGTTCATCATCATGAGGTTGCAACCGCCGGTCAATGTGAAATTGGCGCCATGTTCAATACCCTGGTACGAAAAGCGGACGAAGTACAGGTCTTCAAATACTGTGTCCATAACGTCGCCCACAGTTACGGCAAGACCGCGACCTTCATGCCCAAGCCACTGGTAGGTGACAATGGTAATGGTATGCACGTGCACATGTCCCTGGCTAAAGATGGAACCAATCTTTTCTCGGGCGATGGCTATGGCGGGTTGTCAGAAACCGCACTGCACTATATTGGTGGGGTAATCAAACACGCGCACGCGGTCAATGCCTTTGCCAATGGCGCGACCAATAGCTACAAGCGCCTGGTGCCGGGATTCGAGGCGCCGGTGATGCTGGCCTATTCAGCCCGCAACCGCTCCGCTTCGGTCCGGATTCCTTACGTCAGCAATCCCAAAGGCCGCCGCATCGAAGTTCGCTTTCCCGATTCGACCGCGAATCCGTACCTCGCGTTCAGCGCATTGTTGATGGCCGGGCTCGACGGCATCAATAATCGCATCGATCCGGGTGAAGCAATGGACAAGGATCTCTACGACCTGCCGCCTGAAGAAGAAAAAGCCATTCCACAGGTCGCCTTCTCGCTAGACCAGGCCCTCGAAGCACTCGATGCGGACCGTGAATTTCTCAAGGTGGGCGGGGTATTCACCGATGATGTTATCGATACTTATATCGAGCTTAAGAATGAAGAAGTAGCGCGCTTACGCCTGGCTACCCACCCGGTTGAGTTTGACATGTACTACAGCTGCTAAAAAAGGACTCTCGCCAAGGCGCAAAGACGCAAAGGTTTTTCAAGGTTATTCGAATAGATAATTCCTTTCCGGCTGTGTATTTTACCCATTCCCCGTTTTTCTTTGCGTGCTTTGCGCCTTGGCGAGAACAATTTGTAAAAAACTGTGCTACGTCCCCAGTTTAATTATGCACTATTGTGGTGCATAATTGGCCGGTTATGGTAAAGCTCGCAATTGACAGGATTCTCGACACCCTCAGCAGTTGCATACTCTGCGTGGATGGAAACCTAAGCCTCAGCTACGTCAATTCGAGCGCGGAAATACTGTTCGATAACAGCGCATCGACCTTGCTGGGTAAAGATTTCAAGCAGCTGTTCAGCCAGGTTGAAGCCAATACGATTACCGATAAATTACCCAGGCTGGCAAACCAGCGCCAGGCCATGACCGAGCATGATGCAACTATAACACTGGCTAATGGCAGGGCGTTTAACGCCGATTACACTATCTATCCGCTCGATGATACCGATGGCAGCGATAATATTTTGATCGAAATCAGGCCGCTCGATCGCCAGGCACAATACCTGCGCGACGAAGTCAGTCACCTGCAAAAGCAGGCCAGCCAGTTTGTTGCCCGGGGCATGGCGCACGAAATCAGGAACCCATTGGCGGGGATTCGGGGCGCTGCGCAATTGCTGGAACGGGAAATTAAAGCGACATCACTGAAAGAATATACCGACGTCATCATCAGCGAGGTCGATCGACTGCAAACCCTGATCAGTAACATGCTCGGGCCAAACACGATAATTAACAAGAAACCGGTCAACATACTCGAAATTCTCGAACACATTCGCAGCCTGTTACTGGCCGCCGGGCCAGATCAGCTGGTTATTCACAGAGACTATGACCCAAGCATCCCGGAAATGCAGGCTGATAAAGATCAACTCATACAGGCTTTTTTAAACATCGCCCAAAACGCCGTCCAGGCACTGGGTGAAAATGGTGAAATTACTTTCAAAACACGCGTCGGTCGTCAAATTACGATCGGGCAAACCAAACATGCGTTAGTGATTCAGGTCGATATTATCGACAATGGGAGTGGTATTTCGGCTGCCTTAAGCGACACCCTGTTCCTCCCTATGGTCACCGATAAACCACAGGGGAGCGGTCTGGGTCTGCCCATAGCACAGGAAATCGTATCCGGCCACGGCGGCATCATAAGCGCCGAAAGTTCGATATCCGGGACCACCTTCAGCACAATCTTGCCGTTGGAGATATCATGAAACCACCCACCCCTTTATCAATTTGGGTAATAGACGATGATCAGTCAATCCGTTGGGTCCTTGATCGCGCATTGACTAATGCCGGGTTTGCAGTCACGGGGTTTGAAACCGCTTCCTCCGCTTTAGCGCGTTTCAAGCGATCGAAATACAGTGACCGGCCGAGGGCTATCCTGACCGATTTGCGGATGCCGGGGATAAGCGGTTTCGAATTTTTGAAACAAATCCGAAACACCGACAAAAATCTGCCGATTATAATTATGACTGCCTATTCTGACCT
>JAPUFZ010000255.1 GCA_027293245.1 Gammaproteobacteria bacterium | reverse complement strand
CAGTGCCGTTTTGCTATTGCTATTACGGATTTTCTCGATAACCTTTCTGGTGCCGCGAGCCTCGGCGCCGTCGACGAAAAATTCCGGGGTGTATATTGATCGCTGGTTGTTGTTGGCGCCTAGTTGCCGTTGTCGGCTGGTATGCCTGGGACTGCCGAATCGGTCTTTCCAGCCGAGATAATCCCAGTAGTCGACATGAAAAGCCAACACCAGTGCATCGAGTTCATCCCTGGGTACCTCGATCAGGGCCCCGAGCCACTGGTCGGCTGGTGGGCAACTGCTACAACCCTCGGAGGTGTAAAGTTCCACCACCGCTGTTTGTTGTTGACTACTGACTACGGTCAGTTTTTCGGCAGCGAAAGCCGGCAGGGCGAGTAGGCAGCTTAATATTATTAACTTTTTCATGGTTTCTCAACGCCGATCTGCCAGAAAAAATAGACAATGGTAACATAGACCCTGGTTGTACCTCAGAGTTCAGTCGATACCGTACAAGGCGCGATAGGCAGCAAGCGCTTGTAGATGCTCGGTTTGGCTGCTGTTTTCAAGGTATAAGATGATATCGGCAAGCCGAATAATCGGGATTACCCGCACACCGAGCGCCTCGAGTTCCTGTATTGCCGAGTGTTCTCCCTGGCCTTTTTCCTGGCGATCTAGCGCGATCGTCACCGCGCTAACCCTGGCACCGAGCGATTCAATTAATTGCATGGTCTGGCGAATTGCGGTACCCGCGGTGATTACATCGTCGATAATCATGATTTGTCCCTGTATGGGAGCGCCAACGGTTATGCCGCCTTCACCATGATCCTTGGCTTCCTTGCGATTAAATGCGTAACCAATATCACGTTGATGAAACTGATAGAGCGCGCTCGCAGTGATGGCAGCGAGCGGGATTCCCTTGTATGCGGGACCAAATAACAGGTCGAATTCTATTTCGGCATGCTCTATGGCCTCGGCGTAGTAGCCGCCCAGAGCAGCCAGGTCGGCACCCGTGTTAAACAACCCGGTGTTGAAAAAATAGGGACTTATACGGCCGGACTTGAGGGTGAATTTGCCAAATTTCAGTACCCCTCTTTCGAGGCAGTAATCGAGAAAGCTGGATTGATATGCTTGCATAATTGGCCCGTTTTAATTTTAGCCAATTCCTGAATAGCTAGCCTGAATAATCCGGGTATAACCAGCAGAAATTGGTCTTGTTAGCTGTCTGACTAAATGACTGGATCAGCACCGGTGGTCTAGTCCTGGCCTGGCTGAATTTTTACCATAACCAGACACAACGTTTTCCTTAACTGATGTATGATAGCGTCTGTTTTTTCGAATGAAAGTGGTTTAGGGAAATGCTTGTATGCGCGTGATATCGATCAACACCAATGGTATACGCGCTGCATCGCGCA
This sequence comes from Gammaproteobacteria bacterium, assembly GCA_027293245.1. GTDB lineage: Bacteria > Pseudomonadota > Gammaproteobacteria. The sequence goes on along the minus strand of JAPUFZ010000255.1, from coordinate 6,486 downwards.
AAGGATTTTTTGAGTGGCTGGCAAATCAGGGCGCTGATTTTGTTTGTCTGCAGGAAACCAGAGCACAGGTCGATCAATTGCAGGATCCGATATTTTATCCGCAATCATACGTCTGTAACTATTATGATGCCCTGAAAAAAGGCTATAGCGGTACGGCGATTTACAGCCTGCAGCAACCGCTACAGGTTATTCGTGGCTTCGGTGAGTCTGAATTCGATAATGAGGGACGATACATCGAATATCGTTATCGTAATGTTTCAGTTATTTCGTTGTACGCACCTTCGGGGTCCTCGGGTGATCATCGACGGGAATCTAAGTTTCGGTTTATGGATAGTTTCCTGCTGCACCTGCAGGCCTTACGGCGTAAGCGCCGGGAATTTATCATCTGTGGTGACTGGAACATAGCGCATCAGAATATCGATCTGAAAAACTGGCGCTCGAACCAGAAAAATTCAGGCTTTTTGCCCGAGGAGAGGGCATGGTTGACCGATCTGTTTGATCGAGTGGGATATGTTGATGCCTTTCGAGTGGTTGACCCGCGTGAAGAACAATACACCTGGTGGTCGAATCGCGGTCAGTCCTGGGCTAACAACGTGGGTTGGCGCATTGATTATCAAATTGTGACGCCGGGCCTGAAAGATTCCATCCGCAGTGCTTCAATTTACAAACAAGGCCGCTTTTCCGATCATGCGCCACTGATTCTGGATTATGACTTCGACCTGGTTATTAATTAAATGAACCATATCAGGCAAGCTAGCTGGCTAGAGACGCTGGGCGCATTTAGCCATCCCCGGGTAGTGACCATGTTGTTTCTGGGCTTCTCTGCCGGTATCCCACTGCTGCTGATTTTTTCTTCGCTGGGTCTGTGGTTAAGCGAAGCCGGGGTTGAGCGAGCGGTAGTGACTTATTTCAGTTGGGCCGCACTGGGCTATTCATTCAAGTTCGTCTGGGCACCACTGGTCGATCAATTACCGTTGCCATGGCTAACCCGAGTCATGGGTAGAAGACGAGCCTGGATGCTACTGGCGCAGCTATTGATCATTACCGCGCTGGTTTTGATTACCACTGTTGATCCGCAAACGGGTAGTGGTAGCCTGACGATAATGGCATACGCGGCGGTTTTGCTCGGTTTCGCGGCGGCGACACAGGACATAGTGATCGATGCCTACCGAATCGAGTCGGCCGAAGTTGAATTGCAGGCGCTGATGTCGGCGACCTATATTGCCGGATACCGAATTGGCATGCTGCTGTCGGGAGCAGGTTCGATTTACCTGGCCAGCTGGTTTGGCTCAACCAGTAATGCTTATGTTTAACAGGCATGGCAATATTCCTATATTCTGATGGCATTAGCCATGTTGGTCGGCGTGACGACCACTTTGATTATCAGGGAACCCGATCATACTGCGCTGCGTTCATACACCTATAGTGCCATGGCTTATGGCCGTTTTGTGCTGTTGTTTCTGGCGGCCGTTGGCGGTTTCGTGGCCTGTTTCTACTTCAGTGGTGAACTGGCAGGCCTGGCCAAAACCAGTCTGGGCCATATATTTGCGAATCAATTTCTGGCTGGATTTATTGTCGAGTGCCTGCGCCTGGCTGGCGCAATCCTGGTTGCCTGGTTTCTGGCAATCAGCCTGATTAAAGTTGGATTGGTCGACTATCCGATGCTCGAGCAGACTTACATTATGCCGGTGCGAGATTTCTTCGAGCGCTACGGCCTGTCCCTGGCCTGGTTATTGCTCGCCCTGATCGGCCTCTATCGCATATCAGATATCGTACTCGGTGTAATATCGAATATTTTTTATCTGGATATGGGCTTCAGCAAGAATGAAATTGCCACTGCGGTAAAAATTTTTGGTGTGTTGATGACCATAATCGGTGGTTTTCTCGGCGGCATACTGTCTATGCGCCATGGTGTTATGCGGGTTTTGTTTCTGGGGGCAGTGCTATCGGCAGCGACTAACCTGATGTTTATGATACTGGCCTCGAAAGGCTACGATATCACCTGGCTTTATATCGTTATTTCGGCGGATAATCTATCTGCCGGGATTGCCAGCGCCGCTTTCGTAGCCTTTCTGTCCAGCCTCACCAACATATCCTTCACCGCGATGCAATTTGCAATATTTACTTCGCTGATGACACTGTTACCGAAAATACTGGGTGGTTACTCGGGCACCATGGTAGACGCGGTCGGGTATTCTAATTTCTTCCTGCTGACTGCGCTGATGGGAATTCCGGTACTGCTTTTAATCCTGGTTGCGGCCCGACGTTACCAGTTCTCCTTCAAGCTGGCGTAAACGGCTTCGGTTCGGTGGAATGAGTCATTCTAGCAGTCTGTCGGACTTAGGGATCGTAGCGAGCATGGTGGGAGAGTGAGACCAGATTTTTCTGATTTTGAGGCGCATAGTGGATCCTACGCAACGATAAATCGGGGAAATATGGGCCACTCTCCCACCAGCGCACGACTGCATGGATGCAGGAGGTAGAACAATGCAGGAGCAATTGTCGAGTAGATTCTCCCTAAGTCCGACAGACTGCTGGCTTCAGGTCTGGAAAACAAGGGCTTATCCATACTCGAAGGTCGTTACCGTTGATATGCGGGCGATCGACTCGAAATCAAGCAATAATGCCGATAATATGACCGTTTGTGTCGTGTTTTACGTGCTTCTTGGCGGACGGTTTTGTACAATCGCCTTCTTTTTCTCCCGAGGATGGACTGATGTTTTCCAATTCAATGAATATTGCAGATTTCGACCCCGATCTGTGGGCAGCAATGCAGGGTGAGGTTTCGCGTCAGGAAGATCATATCGAATTGATCGCATCAGAGAATTATACCAGTCCACGGGTGATGCAGGCACAGGGTTCGGTGCTTACTAACAAGTATGCCGAGGGTTATCCTTCGAAGCGCTACTACGGCGGTTGCGAGTACGTCGATGTTGCCGAAGACCTGGCAATCGAACGAGTTAAGAAATTGTTTAATGCTGATTATGCTAACGTTCAGCCGCATTCAGGTTCGCAGGCCAATGCCGCGGTTTATTTCGCACTGGTGAACGCAGGCGAGACGATACTGGGTATGAGCCTGTCCGACGGTGGTCACCTGACGCATGGCTCGAAAGTCAATTTTTCCGGTAAATTGTTCAACGCCGTGCAATATGGTCTCAACCTCGAGACTGGTGAAATTGATTATGAAGAGGTTGAAGCGTTGGCCAAACAACATCAACCGAAGATGATCGTGGCCGGGTTCTCAGCCTATTCACGTGTGGTTGACTGGCAGCGTTTTCGAGAGATCGCCGACTCGGTGGGTGCCTACCTGTTTGTTGATATGGCGCATGTGGCTGGATTGGTCGCGACTGGATGTTACCCCAGCCCGGTTGCAATAGCGGACGTCTGTACCAGTACCACGCATAAAACATTACGCGGACCCCGGGGCGGGATAATACTGGCCAGATCAAACCCCGAGATTGAGAAAAAATTGAGTTCGATGGTTTTTCCGGGTACCCAGGGTGGGCCATTAATGCATGTCATCGCGGCCAAAGCAGTCGCCTTCAAGGAAGCCATGAGCGATGATTTTGTCGACTATCAGAAGCAGGTACTGGTCAACGCCAATGCAATGGCCGAAACCTTCATCGAACGTGGTTATGATATCGTTTCCGGCGGTACCGATAATCATCTTTTTCTGTTGTCATTGATCAGCAAGGACCTGACCGGTAAAGCCGCCGATGCTGCATTGAGTCGGGCCAATATTACGGTTAACAAAAATTCGGTCCCGAATGATCCTCAGTCGCCATTTGTCACTTCAGGCCTGCGTATTGGGTCCCCCGCAATAACCACTCGTGGATTCAATGAAGCGGAGTCTCGTGACCTGGCGAACTGGATCTGCGACATTCTTGATGATATCGATAACGAGGATGTTATCGCGGTGGTCAAAGGAAAGGTGCAGGAAATCTGTCAACGTCTACCGGTATACCGGGGCTAAAGGTTGGTCAGACCCCGGCGAATCGACATGACTGTGCCTACCACGGCCCGGACTTTTCCGGGCTAAGCCGACTTCCAGGTAAGACAAAATGAAATGCCCTTTCTGCGGTACCCCTGATACCAGGGTGGTTGATTCAAGACTGGCCCAGGAGTCAATCCAGGTGCGTCGCCGCAGGGAGTGCGTATCTTGCGAAACTCGGTTTACTACCTATGAGTCACCGATCCTGAACATGCCGATGGTAATCAAGAACGATGGTAGCCGTGATGCATTTGACGAGTTACGTTTACGCAGCGGTATGCTGCGTGCACTGGAGAAAAGGCCGGTATCGGCCGAGCAAATCGAAGATGCGATCAGTCATATAAAGAAACAATTGGTCAGTATCGAATCACGTGAGATTTCGTCGCGAAAAATTGGTGATATGGTCATGCGTGAGCTCCAACGTCTGGATCATGTTGCCTATATTCGATTTGCTTCGGTTTATCTCAGCTTTGAAGATATCCAGGCCTTCGAAGAAGTCATCAAAACCCTGGAATCTGAACCCACCCCCGAGATGCAACGTAGACAGGTACCGTTGATCGACGAGGAGTCCTAGTCTCTTTGACCCAGCCTTTGAATCACCAATACTGGATGGCGCAAGCCTTACGACTCGCGCGTAATGGACTTTATTCGACGCATCCAAACCCGCGCGTCGGTTGTGTTGTTATTAACGATGAGAAACTGGTTGCGCAGGGCTGGCACGAGTTCGCCGGCGGACCGCACGCTGAAATAAGAGCGATCCAAAGCGCTCGAGTACCCGTCGGCAGCGATTTCTATGTGACACTTGAACCCTGTTCGCACCAGGGACGCACCCCACCCTGTGTCGACGAATTGATCAAACTCAGGCCCAGGCGTGTGATCATTGCGATGCAGGATCCCAATCCAGTTGTCGCCGGTGCGGGAGTCGCCAGTCTTGAGGCAGCCGGCATCGAAGTAGTCCAGGGAGTTCTGGAGACCGAGAGCAGGGCCTTGAACCCTGGTTTTATCTTACGCATGGAAAGCGGGCGTCCCTTCGTACGCCTGAAGATGGCAATCTCGCTGGATGGTCGTACAGCGCTGAAAAATGGCACTAGCCTGTGGATTAGCGGGGAGGCCGCACGCAAAGATGTACAGTTGTTGAGAGCGAGATGTTCGGCCATCTTGACTTCTGCTAGCACCGTAATCGAAGACGACCCATCATTAAATTTACGTCTGACCAAACGGGATCTGGGGCAGGTGATCGAAGTGCGGCATCCGGTGCGGGTTATAGTCGATGCGCAATTGCGATTATGCGGACGCGAAAAAATATTCCAGACCAGTGGCGAGATCTGGATTTACACACTGAATAGTAAGCCCATGGATATAGAGCGCCTGCTAGCTGCTGGCGCCAGGGTAGAGGTACTCAAAGATGATGCGGATGGACATATCAATTTGCCTGCATTGATGTGCCATCTGGCGCAGCGGGAAATTAATGAAATACATACAGAATGCGGGCAAAACCTTGCAGGGGCCCTGCTGCAGGAGCGACTAGTTGACGAAATGATAATATATATGGCACCAAAATTAATGGGCAGCCAGTCACGCGGTGCTTTTGACCTCGGAGAAATAACGCATATGAGCGATAGCGTACACTGTAGTATCGAGCAGATGCGAAAGATAGGCGATGATATGCGTTTAACCCTGTCACTCAAATCAGAGGTTAATGCCTGATGTTTACCGGCATCATACAGGCGCTGGGTAGTGTCGATTCTATCGAAAGCAAGGGCGGCGATATGCGTATTGGTATCGATACCTGTGACCTCGAATTATCGGCTTGTGAGCCAGGGGATAGTATTGCAGTGAACGGTGTTTGTCTGACAGCGGTGGTTTGGGAAAAACATGGTTTTGTTGCCGACGTATCGCTGGAAACATTGAATAAAACTAGTCTGGGTCAGCTACAATCGGGTAGTCCGGTCAACCTTGAAAAAGCCCTGACACTGAATACTGCGCTGGGTGGTCATCTGGTCAGCGGTCATGTTGATGGTCTCGCAACCGTGGTGGCGTTGGAAAATGATGCACGTTCGATGCGCTACAAATTTGAACTGGCGCCTGGACTCCAGCATTATATTGCCGAGAAGGGTTCTGTTACCATCGATGGTACCAGCCTGACTGTTAACCGGGTCGATAATAATCGCTTCGAGGTCAATATAGTGCCGCATACGCGTGAAAAGACCCTGTTTCAGTATTATCGCCTTCAGTCGCAGGTTAATATCGAGGATGATATTATCGCTCGATATCTTGAGCGACTGATCAGCGGCAGGGCGGACGCCAATAATACTTCTGATAAGCAGTTGATGGCTGCACTGCTAAAATCAGGTTTTATCAAATCATGATAGCCGGGCTATCAAAATGAAACTGAATAGTACCAAAGATAGTATCGAAGATATCAGGGCCGGAAAAATGGTCGTCATCATGGATGATGAGGATCGTGAAAATGAAGGCGATATATTGATGGCTGC
>JAPUFZ010000254.1 GCA_027293245.1 Gammaproteobacteria bacterium | reverse complement strand
CAGGTGTAGTCACCTTGCCGCAATCGTGTAACCAGGCAGCAATATGCAGCTCTTCCCATTCTTCTTCCGACAGTGAGAAGTCTTCAAACCGAGGGTCGTGACTATCACAGGCGGCAGCGGCGAGCATTTTGGTGAGTTCGGGTACGCGCTGACAGTGACCACCGGTATAGGGCGATTTGGCATCGATAGCGCTGGCAATCAGTTCGATAAATGATTGCAGCAGGGCTTTTTGCATTTTTAATAGCTGGCGGCTTTCCATCGACACGGCGGTAAAACCTGACAGGGCCTGTGCGAAACCCATGTGTTCGGGTCGCAGGGCATCTTCTAAACCCCGGTTGTGTTCGCCATAGAGCAGGCACAGCAGGCCCGTGCCCTCGTTGCTCCTGTTAGTCAAAGGCAGCACGATGACTGTGATCTTTTCGGAATCGAGCGCTTCGAATAATGGCAGGAAATGGCTATCGCTGGCCTGGGTTTTCTCCAGTACTTCAATACCTGTTTCCTGGCCGAGGAATTTTCCGAGTAATCGATTACTCTCCGGACCTGCTTCGAGGTAATGTGTCGGCAGTGTTGCTTCACTCAAAACGCTGCCATCGGCCAGTCGGGGTGCCAGTGGTTTCAGTTCAGTTTCGTCATCGGAAAGCAGGTAAATCACCGCGGCGTCCGCATTACTGGCCTTCAGTGTTTCGTCGGTGACCCGGTCGAGCAGCCGGTCTATATCGGATTCGCCGGATATCGATGTGATCAGACTGAGGAAGTTGCTGATGGTGACTCGCATCAAATCCATGGACCTGGATAGCTGATCAACTTCGAGCACAATCGATTCGGTCTTAAATTCGTTATCGAAATCGAAACCGGCAATGGCTTCGGCTTCTTTCGCCAGTACTCGCATCGGCCGAGCGATCTGGTTGGCGGTAAACCAGGCAATTGGCAGGACCAGCAGAATGATTGCAATGGTGATAATGATACTGGTCTTGCGCATTGCAAATGCAGCTGCCAGTAGTTCACGTTCGGGTGCGGCGATCAACAACTTGATTTGCAGTCGATTGTGCAGGGTGATATCCCGCACCGTACCGAACCAGCGTTGGTCGTCATGCATGAAGGGAACAACCTGTCCCTCCTGTGTTGCCAGGGTGCGAATTCTCTCGACCAGGGGTTTTGCCAGATCGCCGAGCACAGGAATTTTATTTTTCCCGGTGCCCTCAAACGGAGAATCGATGCCGCTGGTATTATGTGCGAGGATCTCTTCGTCGGCATTGAAAATCAGACTGAAAGTCGATGGCGTAATCTGATTGTTTTTCAGAATTCGAGTGAGGCTTTCCAGGGTGAAGCTGGCGGCAACCGTGCTATTTCCCTTCGGAGAAAACCTCGACAGGGTAATGCCTATTTTTTTCGAGAAGAAAAATATATACGGCGATGTGACCTGAATTATAGACGAGGACTCCGCCGTCTGATACCAGGGGCGCAGTCTGGGGTCATAGTCGGTGACACTAAAAAGGGTTTCACCCACGGGTTCGAGATGTTCGGCCAGAAAAATTCGTTTTTGCCGGTTTTGTCCCTGCTCGTTATGACTGATGTGATCGACCATATAAATGGCCTCATCGGGTGCTGAAAATGTAGCCCGGTTATTATCAGTATTTAATGGGCGCATGATGAAAAAGTCACCATTCGCATAACCGATGTGAAACCCGGTAATCTGGGGTTCGTCTTTGAGCACCTCGGCGAGGATAGGCATGTGTTCGATCCTTTCCTCCAATGTGTTCGCTTCGCTAATCGCGGCACTGGCCAGCAGGCGCACAGAGGTAGCAACCGGGCGATATTCTTTCTGAAACTGAAGCTGTAATTCGTCGGTAGTCTTGGTAAACAGGATTTCGGTGGTTTCAAAGATTAATTTCGAGATCTGTTTATAACTAACCCATGCGAAGGTGACACCAATCACTAAAACCAGGATAGTAAATAAGGAAGCAATGTGGATGTGCAGCGGGTAACGCTTTTTAACGGCTCGCATCGTCATTGGAATTTGCGCGGGTGGGCTAACGTTCTTCTTGCAATATTATTGCAGTTTCAGCCCGTGCTGCCGCAACCCACTCGATCATCGCCGGGTGATCTAACAGGCGATTGACGTAGCCATAAGCGCATTCATTCAATACCACCTGGTAGCGGTGGAAGCGTAGCACCACGGGTGCGTACATGGCGTCGACAATGCTGAAGTTGCCGAAAAGCCAGTCGTCATCGCCTTCTGAGAATTTACCAGCGTAGTGCCAGAGCGCCTGGATGCGATCGATATCGGCGATGCAGGCATCGGATAACAGCAGCGGTGATGGTTCGCGCCGGCAGTTCATCGGCAGTTCGTTACGCAGCGCGACAAAACTGGAATGCATCTCGGTGCAAATCGAGCGGGCGACAGCGCGTGCCCCGGAGGCACCTGGCAGTCCCTGCTCTGGGAACAGATCGGCAAAATATTCGAGAATTGCCAGGGAATCCCATATTTCGAGGTCATTGTGTAACAACACGGGCACCTTTTCATTCGAGAAATAGGGCTCGAGTTGTCCTGCCATGGCTTCGGTATCGAGTGCCACAGGGACTTCATCAAAATCGAGTCCGATGTGTTTCATCCATAACCAGGCCCGTAGAGACCAGGAAGAATAGTTTTTGTTGCCAATTACCAGGGTAAAATCTGACATGAACTATTAAATTCGAGGCGCTTTAGTTTTGTGCCAGTTTTTTGGCCGGCGCTGGCAGGTTCCTCGCGCCCTCGTAGACGATTTGCCAGTTTTCTTCCGCCTTGTACCAGTATAGTTCCTTGTTCGACTTCAGATCTAAATTGTTACTTTCGTATTGCTGTCTGAATTGCATTAAAACAAGGTTTTGCTCACCGGGATAATTGAAGATATTCAGCTCACTGTAATCCACGTTTATCCGGATTTTGGCGCTGTTAAGCCTGCGTTTGTATCGATCCCAGTTTTTGAAGTTACGCCCATGCGCCTGGTAGTTGGCTTGCGAGTAATTGTGTCGATAACGCTCGTGACTCAGGCTTTCCCAGTCGCTTACCCATCGATCGAGTACCCGTAACATTTCGCTACGTTGTTGTTGCCATTGTTCCTGTGTTAACCAGTTAACTCGTTCAGCCATGACCACCGGGGTGTGAATATCTGGATTGATAAATCGTCCTATACGTGAAAAATCCGGGTTACTGACAGCAATGCAGCCATTGCTCTCCCAGGGTGCACGGTTATAGGTGTAGGAAGGGGTCCCGTGTATCCAGATGCCGTCTCCGGTACGTTGCTTGCGTCGATCCCAGACGTTTGGGTAGCTAATCGGAAAAGCGCCAGCACCGTAAAGATCCGGCAACTCAGAGCCATCTATATATCGGGTGGTGTGGTAAATACCAACAGGCGTTTTCTGGTCACCACGCTTTTGCTTACCCGAACCTTTTAGTCCGATAGTAATAAAATAATCGGTTTCGAGTGCGAGCGACCCCTGTTCATTGCGATACACGTAGATGCGGGACTTTTGCTGGTCAACCAGAATCACATAGGGCTGGCTATCGGCCAGGAACAGAATATTTTCCGGCAACTGGGTTTTACTGGTTTTGTCAGAATCGTGTTGCCAGCGTTGCTGGATTTCGTAGGTTAAATCCCGTAATGCCTGACTGCTCGGAATCCCGGATCCAATTTGGGTCAGGGGTTCGGTCCTTGCGAGTAGCAAGTCGGCATATAACATCTGACCCAGACGGCTATGCGGATATTGCTGAATCAGCCGGCGCGTGGATTCCAACGCCTGTTCGTGATCCTGTTGTTGAATATTCTTAATCGAATCGAGGATGCTTTGCTCATAGTTATCGCTGGCCACTCCGGCTGCAAGCAGGCTTGATTGCAGACAAAGTGAGACAACCAGTGTGGCAAATATTCTCATAGTATCGATATCACCTGTTCGTCGATTATTTTCCATTGCGAACCGATACGACTCAAAGCGAGTCGTTTGACCACACGATCGGTGTAACTGGACGAATCGTATGATTGTTCAAATTCAATAATAGCTCGATTTTCACTTTGCGTGCGAATTCGGATCTTGCTGATGCCGATTTTGATAAATTCTGGTCGCATAATTCGCGCTCGGCGGTGTTCTACCCAGTCGCTATGAGTGGCAAATTTTGGCTTGAATTCACTGGAATAATAACTGACATAGGTATCTACATCCCTATCGCCCCATGCTTTTGCCCAGTTAATTACCTGTTCGATCAGAATAGTTTCGAAATTGGCCATATCTACCAGGGTATTTTGCGCGAGTGGCCCGTTTGCGGCGGTACCCCGATCGATCGATTCCAGACTGCTCAACGCGGTCAGTTCAATTTTGGGCCGTTGTTTTGGTGCTTCGCCGGGTTCGCTCACCGCGCGCTGATAAGCTTCGCTGGCCATGCTGGCATAAATACGATTCAGGTTTTGATAGGCGATTGCATAGCTGTTGTTGGTATTGATCGCGTCGATGAGTAGTTGACTGGCTTTTTCGTAATCACCGTCGGCGATGTAAATCATGGCCAGGTTATTTCTGGGTTCGGGTAAGCCGGGGTGTTGCAGGATAAGCTTCTTGTAGTGATAAGCGGCCTTCCAGTTTTGCCGGTTGTATTGATAGGCATAGGCGGTGAGGAACTGAATTCGGGCATGCCCCGGATGTTTGATCAGCAGTTGCTCTCCAATCTCTGCCGCGACGGCGTAGTTTTCGCTGTCGATCAGTGATTTAAGATCTTCTATTGAACTGGCTGAAAAAGCCAAACTGCAGGACAAGCTAAAAATAAAAAAAACAATCAGGCGATGCATTTGTGTTCCTACTCAATTTGCCGCGAGCGAGTATAGCAAATAATTTCAAAAACAGTTTTAAGGCAACACTGAATCATTCAGTTTTGAGTTAGAATGGTAAATTTGCAAGCATCCGTTTATTGATGTTCTCGCAAAGGCGCCAAGCACGCAAAGAAAAAGACAGGGTATCGAAGCTATTTTGGTCGATATAGCTGTTTGTAATAATCACTATTGTAAATGATCTTACTAAATAACCCCTAAAACCCTTTGCGTACTTGGCGCCTTTGCGAGAGTCACATTTAATAGAAAGACCTACGCACTACCGAAGAGTTGACGGATGAACAATTTTGATGGGAAACCGATGCGCCTTTATTTAGTAGACTCCAGTATTTTCATCTACAAGGCCTGGTATGCGTCGGGATCGCAACAACTGAATCGCAAGCATCAGCCTAACCAGGCATTTATTGGTTTTAGCGATTTCGTTTACCGCTTGCTGACCGAGAGAGCGCCAGAAAAACTGGTGTTTGCATTCGATGAAAGACCCAGGCAGTCGCAACGCAAAACGGTATACCCGCAATACAAGGCTAATCGAAGCCCGACGCCGAGCGAGCTAAAGAGACAGTTTGGCTGGTGCCAGCAGTGGATCGATTTGCTCGGTATCACCAGAGTGAGTAGTGATAGCTGGGAAGCGGACGACCTCATAGGCACGCTTGCTAGCCTGCATCGAAGGCCCGAGATGTCGATTGTTATTCTCACCGCTGACAAGGACCTTACCCAGTTAATCCACGAAGGAGATTTATGGTGGACTTTTTTTGGTGACAAAAAGCTCGACTACCGGGGCATAGTTAAAAAATTTGGGGTGCGCCCCGAGCAAATTGCCGACCAGCTCGCATTGGCTGGAGACAAGGTTGACAACATCCCGGGTATTCCGCATGTGGGAGTCAAAACCGCGGCTAATTTACTGCGTAAATTTGGTACGCTCGACAATTTGCGTGCGAACCTGGGCGAGGTCGGGAAAATGAAATTTCGCTATGCGGGAAGAGTCCAGCAAGCTTTGATCGAACACGAATCCATTCTCGATATTTCAAGTGCGCTGACGCGCATTGTGTGTGAAGTGGATACCATGCGTGAGGTCGATATAAACCGCAGGCCACCCGATAAAGATGCACTCGATAAGATGATGGCGGATCAGGTCATGGATTCGGCAAGAAGACAAAAGTGGCTAACATACCTGGATGCGGGATGAGTAAGATCATTCTCTTCAATAAACCCTGCCAGGTGTTATGCCAGTTTGGCCCGGTTGCGGGTAAAACCACCCTGGCGAACTATATCGATATTCCTCATGTCTACGCGGCGGGTCGTCTCGATTTCGAAAGTGAAGGATTGTTGGTATTGACCGACGACGGCAAGTTACAGGCGCAGATTTCTGAACCACGACATAAACAGCCCAAATGTTATCTGGCGCAGGTTGAAAATATTCCTGAGCGGAAGGCATTGGTCACCCTGGCCCGGGGCGTATCGCTCAAGGACGGTTTAACTCGCCCTGCTCGCGTTCGAATGGTCGATGAACCCGACTGGTTGTGGCCCAGAGAACCACCGGTCCGTCAGCGTCGGGAAATTCCAACTCAGTGGCTGGAACTGGAAATCACCGAAGGCAGGAACCGGCAGGTACGGCGCATGACCGCGGCGGTCGGGCATCCGACCTTACGCCTGATCCGAACCAGAGTTGCGGGCTGGACCCTGGGTGACTTGCAGCCTGGCGACTGGCGCGAGGAATCCGTATGAAGCCGCCCGACTGGTTGGTGGTTCAGCAGCTGCTGGTTGATAAAACCGGGCAAGCTATCGGCCGGCTTGAGGCGACTTCGGTGTCAGGGGGAGACATTAACCGCGCTTATAGACTCAGTGATGGGCAGCAACAGTTCTTTGTCAAGATCAATAACCGGACAAGCCTGCCGATGTTTGAAGCCGAAATGCACGGTCTGAACGAAATACGAGCCAGTGACAGCATCCGCTGTCCGCAGCCCATTGGTTGTGGAAAGAGTGGCCAGTTCGCCTTCATTGTCATGGAGTATCTCGATTTGTCGGGCAGTGTGGACGCGACTCGTTTTGCCCAACAGCTGGCATCCATGCATCTTAGCCGGCAGCAACAATTTGGTTACCCGATCGAAAATACCATTGGCTCAAGTCCGCAACCCAATACTTATCAACAGGACTGGGTGAGCTTTTGGCAAATTGAGCGTCTAGGCTTCCAGCTATCCCTGGCCAGAAACAATGGCCTTGGTAGTAAGTTATTCGACTCTGGTATGCGTCTCAACCAGCAGGTAGATAGCTTTTTTAGCGGTTATTCACCGATCGCGTCATTGCTGCATGGCGACCTGTGGAGTGGTAATCAGGGCGCCGACTCTGCCGGCAATCCTGTGATCTACGATCCGGCCTGTTATTACGGTGATCACGAGGCTGATCTGGCGATGATGGAATTATTCGGACGACCACAGCAGCGATTCTTCGAGGTATACAATGAGGTTTATCCGATCGATCCTGGCTACCCACAGCGTCGAGAACTGTATAACCTGTACCACATTCTAAACCACGCCAACCTGTTTGGAGGGGCATATGTGAACCAGGCGAGGCAAATGATCGAGAGTTTGCTGGCTCAAATTAAATGAATTATCCTCGGGCTATTGAACCTGGAAAACCCAGTTGTATCAGCTGTGGTGAGTGAACCGGCAGCAATTACCGGCGCCGCCGCTTTCGCCCGCCCACTCGCGCCTTGATCTCATGCTCGCCGCGTGCCTGCGCCCTGGCGCCGTCGGAGACCTTGCCTAAAACCCGGTCTATATCGTCCAGCGTCGGTGGTTCGGATATTGCCGTGTTATCCAGTGCCTGGCGCATTGCCCGTACGTGCACTGGTGAAGTGCCGCAACAGCCGCCGATAATACGGGCCCCGGCATCGCGCACCATGACCGCATAATTAGCCATGATTTCGGGCGTGCCGGTGTAGACGATCTTGCCCTCGACGAATTTTGGAATGCCGCAGTTGGCCTTGGCGATGATCACCGGGTCCCTGCCATCGATAGCGATTGACTTCATATTGAGTACTGCTGCAACAACCTCCGAGGCGCCGATGCCACAGTTGGTGCCACAGGCATGCACTTGCGGTCTGATATTCCGTTCCAGCGACATCAGGTCGAATGCGCCGACGCCCATCATGGTACGGCCATTGGTGTCGAAACTCATCGAGAATACGACCGGCAATCCTGCTTCTCCGGCGCCTTTAACCGCGTACTCTACTTCTTCGGCCGAAGACATGGTTTCAATCCATATCACATCAGCGCCGCCGGCTTTTAGTGCCAGTGCCTGCTCGGCGAAAGCCGCAACCGCTGCTTCAGGTTCCAGGTCACCCAGCGGTGCTAGAATTTCACCGGTAGGTCCTATAGAACCAGCAGTGATAATCTCTCGATCCGAATTCGCGATTTCTGCTTTCAGGATTTCTGTGGCGGCAATGTTCAGTTCGCTAACACTGTCCTGTGCGTTATGCAGTTTCAGGCGGTAGCGGGTGCCGCCGAAGGTATTGGTTAATACAATGTCGGATCCAGCGTCGATGAAATCGCGGTAAAGCCTTGCGATTTTTTGCGGCTGGTCGATATTCCAGAGCTCCGGTGCATCACCACTTTGTAAACCCATGGCGAACAAATTAGTGCCGGTGGCGCCATCCGCGAGCAGGGTATGCTTTTCGTTAAGCAGTTTTTCAAATAAGTTGTTCACGTTTATGCTGGTGGCGCAGGATCCACTGTGCGTCTCAAAATCGGCAAGATCAGGTTTCGCTCAGGCATCATGCTGGTTACCATTTCCTGGGTCCGACGGGCTCCTGGGAAATCAAATTAATAACTTCGCTCGACCGCATAGTCGGCCAAAAACAGCAAGGCCTGTTTGTAATCACCTGGCGGTAATGAACTAATCGCTGACTTGGCCAGCCCGGCTTCGATACGTGCTTTTTCGTGGGTATAATCCAGCGCCCCGGATTCCCTGATGGCATGGGTAATTGCTTCAATATGCTCTAGTCCACCCTCTATGATAGCTTCGCGCATGAGGACCCTCTGTTCGTCATTGACATGTTGCATTGCGTAGATCAGCGGCAGCGTCGGTTTTCCTTCAGCCAGATCATCACCGACATTCTTACCCAGCTCTTCGCTGGTTGAGCTGTAGTCAAGTTCGTCGTCGACCAGTTGAAATGCCGTACCCAGGTGTTTGCCGTAATCTTTCAGGCCCTGTTCGATCGCTTCATCTGCATTGCCCAGTATTGCGCCAATCTGGGCTGCGGCCTCGAACAGGCAGGCAGTCTTGCAGTAAATGACTTCCAGGTAATTTTCTTCAGTGGAATCCGGATCGTTGATGTTAAGCAGTTGCAGCACCTCACCCTGGGCAATGGTATTGGTCGCATTGGCGAGCAAATCCATTATTCGCATCGAATGCGCTTTAACCATCATCTGAAAGGCGCGGGAATACAGGTAGTCGCCGACCAGGACCGCTGCTTCATTGCCCCAGATAGTACTGGCCGTTTGCTGGCCCCGGCGCATCTCGGAATCATCGACGACGTCGTCGTGCAGCAGGGTCGCGGTGTGAATAAACTCTACCACAGCAGCCAACAGGGCATCGTTTTCACCCTCGTATTCGCAGGCCCTGGCCGACAACAAAACCAGGATCGGGCGCAGGCGCTTGCCGCCGCTGAGTATGATGTGCTGACTCAACTGGTTGATCAGCGCTATACGAGACGCCAGGTGATCGGTAATTACCTGGTTGACCCGCTGTATATCGCTATCGGTCAGTGCTTTGAGATCATCCAGGTTAAAAGAGTTACTGGTGGACAATAATGCTTCCGTCATGACTTTAGACTACTCAGAATGGAGATAGTGTATAGCAAAAGGTCCGCTTATAAAGCCTCAGAATGAAGTTTTATCTATCAATGACTGCTTGATGATCCCTGCTTCAGGCAGACTTCTGAGATTGATAGTATGCTATCAATATCTCGGCAACCTCGGGACGCGAAAATTCTTTTGGAGGCGCAATACCCTGACTCAGCATTTCGCGAACACGCGTGCCCGAAAGCAAAACGAAATCGTCCTTAGTATGGTCTGGCGCCTCGTTCATCATTATCACCCGGTTCAGTTTGGTCGACCAGGCGGTATGATCGGCGCGGAATATTTCAATCTGCAGCGCGTCTTTCGGTACCTCGGTATCAAATATGGTCTGGGCATCGAAGGCGCCATAGTAATCTCCTACACCGGCGTGATCGCGACCGATAATAAAATGTGTCGCCCCCATGTTCTGGCGGAAATAGGCATGCAGCACGGCCTCTCGTGGTCCGGCATATAACATGTCAAACCCGTAGCCTGTGATCATCGCACTGTTTTCGGCGAAGTAGAGTTTGACCATGGTGCGGATTGCGTCGTCGCGTACATCGGCCGGGATGTCGCCGGGTTTCAATTGGCCGAGTAGCATGTGGATGACGAGGCCGTCGCAGTTAAGTCTTTTCATTGCCATGTGGCAGAGTTCTTCGTGGGCCAGGTGCATCGGGTTGCGAGTTTGAAATGCAACAATGCGCTTCCATCCGCGTTTTTCGATCTCGCTACGTATTTCAACGGCGGTTTTGAAAGTGCCTGCAAAATCGGTAGCAAAGTAACTGAAGCTCAATACCTGTATATCACCGCTGATCGCGATTCGCCCCTGTGCATTGAAGGCGGCAACTCCGGGATGTTCGGGGTCGATGGTGGCGTAGACCTTCTCGGTCATAAAGGCCATGTCCGCATCACTTACTGTTTCT
>JAPUFZ010000253.1 GCA_027293245.1 Gammaproteobacteria bacterium | reverse complement strand
GTGTCTTACTGGGGCTGGGATTTGTCGGCGGTATTCTTTTCTGGGGCGCTTTTAATACAGGTATGGAAGCCACCAATACCGAGGCATTTTGCTCAAGCTGCCATGCGCCGATCGTCGCAGAGATTCGCGAAACCATACACTACTCAAATCGCTCAGGAGTACGCGCAACTTGTTCCGACTGCCACGTTCCCCACGAGTGGACCGATAAAATTATTCGTAAAGTCCAGGCCAGCAAAGAACTGGTCGCCTACGCGCTCGGAACGATAGGTACGCTGGAAAAGTTTCACGCCAGAAGAGGTTATCTGGCCAACCGGGAATGGCAACGAATGAAGAAAAACGACTCCCGGGAATGTCGCAACTGCCATGATTTCGATTACATGGACTTTTCCGAACAGGGCCGGCGCAGCGTCGTCCAGCATTCCACGGCGCTGGCCTCGGGCGAAAAAACCTGTGTTGACTGTCACAAGGGTATCGCCCATCGACTACCGGATATGCGAGATGTGGAAGGCTGGCAATAACTAACGAGAGTTAATAATGAGCACCTTAGAAAGTATCTTCTGGAATGTTATAGGCTATTCGGCGATGCCGGTTATATTCATAGTCGGCTTTATTGCCGTAGCTGCGGGATCCTTATGGCTTCTCTCGCTGGGCGTGGACAAGGATTCCTAAAAATTCGAGCTCTCACTGAGTCAACGCAAAAGTTTATTATCCACTACAGCCGTTAGTTTATTAACGGCTTTCGAAGGTTTGTATCAGGTAAGCGAGATCCTCATCCAGGCGTTTGTTAAACCTCCGATTCAAGGCTATGGTAGGCAGCCT
This sequence comes from Gammaproteobacteria bacterium, assembly GCA_027293245.1. GTDB lineage: Bacteria > Pseudomonadota > Gammaproteobacteria. Next base: position 4,345 of record JAPUFZ010000253.1, on the reverse strand, counting down.
TCGCCATTGCGGGGAGAGTGCCGATAACGCTTCAGCAAGTTCCCAGGCGTATTGATATTGCTGTCCCGCAAGTTTTTGCAGCGCGATGCGTTGAACCTCGCTCAGGCGACTGAAGTCGTACCTGGACAGTTTAATTTCAGTGATCTCCGTATGTTGTATTCTGGCGTGATCGATTGCTGTACGGGTCTGTTTCCCGGTTAGCGGCATACCCTTTGTCATGGCATCCAGCAGGGCGCCACTAGACTCGTACGAGCGGCCGACAAGGTCCGCATAGGCAGCCTTCGGCACACCTTGCTCGCTCATGCGCTCAACCACGCGTGGCGTCAATTCGAAGCGCAAAGACTTGTGCACTTGCTGATCGAACACATTCTGCAAAAAAAATAATCCAACAAAACACATCGCCGCCGCCAGAAACGGCGTGATAACCCAGCCGGTTCCGATCTGTACCAACAACCCCCAGCGTATGTTGCGCCCACCGCGCAACAGGCCAAGGCCGATCACCGCGCCGATCACTGCCTGTGAACTCGATACCGGCACCAATGGAATGGTCGGCAATCCGGCCTCTGCGAGAGCGTGTTCCAGTCCCTGCGACGAAAACAGGAAGAGTACGATGGAATGCGCTACCACCACCACCCAGGCAGTGACCGGTGACATCGGCATCAATTCGTTGCCCACCGTCAGCATGACGCGCTTCGAATAGGTGAAGACACCTACTGCGATCGCAATACTGCCAAGTAAAAACAACTGTTGCACCGAAGTGAGGGTAAATTGTTCGGTTAGCGCAAAATCGGTGAACGGACTCACCGGTACAAACACACCCATCACGTTGGCGATGTTGTTAGCACCCAGACTGTAAGCGCCAAACGCCCCAGCGCCTATTAGAGCGAGACGCGTGTACGCATCCAGGCGTAGCAGATGCAAATTCGCCTTGTTCAAAATCCATCTTACCAGTTTGAAGAGTATCACCGCGATGAGACCTGCCAATATCGGGCAGGCCATCCAGGTAAACATGATTTTCAGCAGCACCTGGGTATCGGTAACCGAATTGCTGAACAAGTTCCAGCCGATGATCGCGCCGACGATAGCCTGACTGGTCGACACCGGCAGACCCGAGCGCGTCATGCCATACACTGTTATCGCTGCGGCCAGCGCGGCCATAAAAGAACCGGCAATAGCGTCGATGGAGCCCAGTTTGCTCAGGGTATGCGCAGCACCAGCGCCACTGACCACCGCCCCCAGGATCACGAACACACTGCACACTGCAGCGGCGGTGCCAAAACGTACCATGCGAGTGCCGACCGCGGTGCCAAACACGTTGGCGGCATCGTTGGCGCCGAGCGACCAGCCCAGAAACAGGCCGCTGCCCAACAAGATTAAGACCGTAAGATCCACGCCGCTTAACCGGGGTACGGTTGTTCAGCCCGTCGCCGGCAGTGGCACTCGCGAGAAATCGGTACCATCATTTATATACGCCGCTTTATCGCGTAGATAGCCAGGGTGTCAGCCACGTCCTCAGCGGAATTCGCCAATTCATCGATGCGCTCGACAAAGTAGCGAAGGTGCATTTTGCGGTCCAGCGACAGATCAGAAGCGAATATCGCACGTTGCAGCCGCGTACCTTTCTTGTCTGCCTCGGTCTCGTAGAAGATCACCTTGGCGTTGTGGTCGCGCACTGCATTTATATCGCGGAAAAAACTACGCGCGGCCAGTACTACCGATTCCACGCAGGTCACCACGGTACGCGTCAGTTCGAGGTAGCCAGAGTGGAATTCTTCCGGCACGTCGGGTTGCTGAATGGATATCCGAAATAAATTGCCTTCATACACGTTCATCAGGTGATCCATGTCCTCTAGCAGGCGTAGCACATCGCCGCGCAGGTCCGGGATCAAGGTTTGCGCATAAAGCTCAACCTCTATAGTCCGGCGTAGCGTATCTCCTTTGCCTTCTATACTAGCCGCTTGTTGCAGAAAAGCATCGAACTCATCGTTTGCGCCGTCGGTCAGGTACACTTCCAGGGCGCTACTGAAAACCAATCCTAATTCCGACACCTTGTCAAAGAATTCGTCGATCTGTTGTTCCAGCACACGGGTTTTGTTGAACAGCGTTAATTTTTTTGGGTTTAAGGAAAATCGCATAAGGTATCCACTATGGCAAAAATTCGCGTCGAGCCTACAAATTCGCAAGTTTTATCATCGGAACACAAATTTTTTCACATAACTCAACGCGGTCCTGAGTGTACCGTATCATAAAGGAAAACCGTTTGACATTTCCACTAGTGATCCAGCATTCTAGCCTATAATTAAAAACAGGATCAGGAGAGATTTAACAACCAGTGCAAACCGCCAGTTTACCCATGTATAACCTTCCCGAAATCCGCAAGGCGTCCGCTTCGTTGTGGACCGGAATTGCTAAATACCTGCGGTTGGAAGGGATCGAGAACGTACCCGATCGGTTGGTGTTTGACCAGCCACTGCTCGACCTTTGGAGCGATTCCAGGCTAATGTTCAGCCAGTGCTGCGGGTATGACGTGGTACGCCGTTTCGAAAACTCCCTGACACCGTTGGCGGTGCCGCATTTCGATGTCGCCGAATGTACCGGTGGCGAATATTCCAGCCTGGTGGTGGTTGGCGAAGACTGCCTGTACGATGACGTGCTGGATATGTATGGAACCATAGCCGCAATCAATGGCTCGGAATCCCATTCGGGGATGAGCTCACTTCGCCAACTGGTGGCCCCGAGACATATAGATGGCTGTTTTTTCAATTCGATAGTGATCAGCGGCGCCCACGTCGAGAGCCTGGGCATGCTGCGCCGCCGCGAGGCCGATGTAGCCGCAATCGACTGCGTCACCCATGCCCTGCTTTCACTCCACCAGCCCGAAACCCTGGCAGGAACCCGGGTCCTGGGGCGAACCTATCATTCCCCGGCGCCGCCCTACGTCACTCGCAGCGAATATGGGGACAGTCTCGCGGAGCGATTCCGTACCGCGCTATTCCGCGCCTTCGAGGATCCGACCCTGACCTCGGCGCGCCAGGCCCTGTTTCTAAAACAGATCGAGTTGGTGGATCTCACCTGGTACCATAAAATTTCGGAGATTGAAGAATACGCCACCAATATTGGCTATCCAGTACTGCAGTAATCAAAACAACATCAGCAAAAATTTTGGGGTCAGAGACCTGACTCTGACCTTACTTACAATAATCTGGATTAACGACGAATTTCTGAAATAAATTCGTCAACCACATTTAAATACTTGTCGATATCCGTGCTTTGATGGGCGAAGGAAGCCGATGGTCCCGCACTGGCAATGGCGTCCCATATTCCGCGATTGATTAAAAAACAACGCCTGGCGTCAATCAGTTCGTAGTTGAGTGACTGGCTTGCCTCATCACTGTTGCGTGGTAGCTCTGGGGTTAGGCAATATCCGCTGCGCCCCCCCAGATGCGGGGCACACCATGGCAAATCATGATCCTTGAATATCCTGTTTAACCCGTCCGACAGTTGTTTTCCGAATAGAGTGACCTGCGCATAGGCGTCCGCTGTCAGGACATTTTCCAAAACAGCCTTTGCCGCCGTCAACGACAGGGCGTTACCAAAAAGCGTACCCCCAAGGGGTAAAACATGCCCGCCCCGATAGCGGTCAATTTTGTCCTCGGCAACTTGTGCGAGTTCATTACCCATCCCGTAAGCGCCGATTGGAATGCCACCGCCCAGGCATTTACCAATGGTGTAAATGTCGCAATCCAGCTTCCAAAGGGCTTTCAAGCCGCCATAGGCAAAAGTCTGGGTATGGGTTTCATCCAGCACGAGTAAAGATCCATGGTGCTTACACAGGGCATAGGCCTGTCGCCAGAAGCCTTCATCCGGTTGTACCAGACCGCAATTTGTCATTGCCGGTTCGGCAATCAAACAGGCATATCGCTTGGTTTTAAGGGCCGCTTCGAGTTCATCCAGATCGTTGAAAGGCACATTGGAAGCCCTCAAGCCGGTGTCCCTGGGCAGGCCGATAAATTCAACCCGGCTTTGTCCAGGGGAAGATTCAACCATCACATCATCCCAGTGACCGTGGTAGCGACCGTAAAACATCAGTATCTGGTCTCGCCCTGTCGCTGCCCGTGCGAGGCGGATGGCCTCGGTATTCGCACTGGAAGCTGCCAGGGTGAACTGCCATTTGGGTAAATGGTAACGCTCGACCAAAAGCCCTGAAACCTGAGTCGCAGATTCAGTGGGTAGTAAAAACGCGGTGCCTTTGGTGATTTGCTGTTGAACCGCATCGATCACGGCCTGCGGGGTGAAGCCACAGGATGCGGCCAGGTCCGCCTGATTCATATCCAGATAGCGGTTA
>JAPUFZ010000252.1 GCA_027293245.1 Gammaproteobacteria bacterium | reverse complement strand
GCCTTGCCGACCTGTACCTGCATCTGTGAAGCTATCTCCGGATCAGGCGTTTCGCAACTCAAAGACAATACCTGCGACCAGTGTCGCTTGCCGCCCTCTTCGATTTCAATTGCTATATCCTTGAGTTCGATCAGGCTCGCATGACGTGGCGTTTCGGCTACGAATGAACCGAGACCATGTACACGATTAATCAGGCCATCGTGCGTCAGTTCGCGCAGGGCGCGGTGAACCGTCATACGACTTACCCCCAGCGCTTCCACCAGATCATTTTCCGAGGGTAGTTTCTGTCCGGCGTTCCAGTCACCACTACGGATTTTTGTCTGAATGGTATTTTTTATTTGCTGGTAGAGTGGTTCCGGCGCCGCCTTATCGATATTGGCAAAGCTTTTCAGTATCGCGCTCATGTTGCCGCCCCGGTAGCCAGGGGCTTGCGCCAGTTGCCCGCCTGCATAACCCCGGCACAGGAATTTATGCCGATTTGATAGGCCAGTTGTGAAGGCCTGTCGATATCCCAGACCACCAGGTCGGCCTGCTTGCCGACTTCCAGGGAACCAGTCTGCTTATCCAGACCGAGTGCTTTCGCGGCGTTGATAGTGACACCCCGCAGTGCCTCTGCCGGTGTTAGTCGGAACAGGGTACAGGCCATGTTCAAAATCAGTAACAATGAGTTGACCGGGGAGCTGCCAGGATTGGCGTCGGTAGCTATAGCCATCGGAATCTGGTGCCGGCGCAAGGCTTCGATCGGCGGTAGCTGGGTTTCACGCAGCACGTAGAAGGCCCCCGGCAACAGTACCGCAACGGTATTATTAGCGGCCAAATGCGCTACATCGTTCGCCTGCAGGTATTCAATATGGTCGACCGACAAGGCCGACCTGCCGGCAGCCATTACCGCGCCACCTTGATCACTCAGTTGCTCGACATGGGCCTTCAACGGTAACCCCAGCCCGGTTGCGACAGCAAAAACCCGCTCGGCCTGCGCCACGCTAAACCCTATCGACTCGATAAAGATATCAACCGCATCGACCAGGCCCTGTGCCTGCGCTGCGGGTAACATGCTTTCGCAAACTTCTTTAATATAATCATCCGCACGCCCCTCAAATTCGGGTGGCAGTGCATGGGCACCGAGAAAAGTCTTTTGAACTCGCAGTGGGTAAATCTTGCCCAGCCGTTGAGCAACACGCAGCATCTTGATTTCATTATCGCGGTCGAGCCCATAACCTGATTTGATTTCAATCGTGGTGACGCCTTCGGCGAGTAATTGCTCGATACGCGGTATCGCCTGTACCAGCAATTCTGCCTCGGTCGCTGCACGCGTAGCGTGCACCGTGGACAGGATGCCGCCGCCCTGCTGCGCTATTTCCTGGTAACTGGCTCCCTCAAGCCTGAGCTCAAACTCGTCGGCCCGGTCACCGCCGTACACCAGGTGTGTATGACAGTCGATCAACCCCGGTGTTATCAACCTGCCCGTACAATCCACCCGCTCGGCCCCGGCTATTGACCTGGCTTCTTCGGTTGATCCCAACCATTCGATCTTGTCGTCACCGACCAGCAAAGCGGCGTCATCGATCAGGGCATAACCGGAATCACCGCTGAGAGTGGCTAAACGCGCATTGATGAACAGGGTTTGGGGCATTTTCACTGAACTCTATACTTGTATATACAAGTATGTTACGCTTTATTCACTGGTATCGCAAGGCTTATTGTTTAATAGTAACAGGGTTTAAAACCCTAACGCATTGTTCACTCGCAAATCGAGTGCTGAGAAGGTCTCATAATGGTTGCAAAAATCTGGTCGTCATCGGCACTGCTGCCGCAGGGCTGGGCCGAGTCGGTCGAAATAAGACTCGACGACGAAGGTAATATTGCACAGGTTGCTACCGACGTGACCTATAGCGACGGCGAGCGCGCAGCGGTGCTTATTCCCGGCATTGCAAACGTACATTCGCATGCCCACCAGCGGGCTATGGCGGGCCTCGGTGAACGCGCAAGCCAGACTGCCGAGGGCGCGAAAGACAGTTTCTGGACCTGGCGCAAAGTCATGTATCACTACCTCGAGCGGATTCAACCAGAACACCTATTCCATATATGTGCACAGCTTTACCTCGAGATGTTAAAGGCGGGTTACACCTGTGTTGGTGAATTTCAATATTTGCACCACGCCATCGACGGAACGCCATACGCTAATCGCGCTGAGATGAGCCTGCAATGCATGAATGCGGCCGCAACGGTTGGACTCGGCTTCACCGCACTGCCGGTGTTATACCGTTACGGCGGATTTGGCGCCGCAGAACCTCTTGCCGGTCAAAAGCGATTCCTCAATGATAGCGATGATTTTGTAAAAATCGTCGATTCGTTGCAGGCAGCTGCAAAAACCGATGCCAACACATCGGTTGGTATCGCGCCCCACTCGCTACGAGCAATCAGCCAGTCTTTATTAAAAGATGTCATCAATAGCTGTGACGACACGCTTGCGGCGATTCATCTGCATATAGCCGAGCAAACCAGAGAAGTCGATGATTGCCTGGCCTGGAGTCAACAACGCCCGGTTGACTGGTTATTCGATCACTTCGAAGTCGACCACAACTGGTGCCTGATCCATGCGACCCATATGAGCGCTGAAGAAACCGCGAAAATGGCCAAAAGCGGCTGTATTGCCGGTTTATGCCCCACCACTGAGGCAAATCTGGGCGATGGTTTTTTCAACGCGGTCGAATATTTCAATGCCGATGGGTGCTGGGCGATTGGCTCCGATAGCCATATTTCGATCGACCCGATTGAGGAGTTGCGCTGGCTCGAATACGGTCAACGCCTTGCTACCCGCAATCGCAACGTACTGGTATCAACGCAACAGGGGAATACTGGCCGCAATTTACTCGACGGTGCACTGGCCGGTGGCGCCCAGGCCTGCGGCAGGAAAATTGGTCGTATCGAAAGTGGCTATCGTGGCGATTTTATCCTGCTCGATGATCAACATCCGCGTCTTTATGGTCGGGCGGAAGATGATTTGATCGATAGCTGGATATTCTCCGGTAACGCGAACCTGGTGAGTTCGGTATACGTCGGTGGTGAAAAGGTCATAGATCAGGGCCGCCACGCCGATGAAGAAGCCATCGCCAGCAATTTCAGGCGCACCCTGGATGAGCTCGCCAACTAGGAAATAAATCCGTTATGAATGAAAAACTCATACTCAAACCCGGGGCCATGTCCCTGGATGCATTATGCCGCGTTTATCGGCATGATCCTGAGATCTGCCTCGACGATTCCTGTAAACCCCGGGTCGATGCCGCGGCAGCCATAGTACAGCAGGCGGCCGCCGGCGATACAGCCGTATACGGCATTAATACCGGCTTTGGTAAACTCGCCAGTACGCGTATTCCGGCACAACAAACCACCGAGTTACAACGTAATTTAATTCTCTCGCATTGCTGCGGAGTTGGCGACCCCTTGCCGGAAAAAATCGTACGCATGGTTTTGGTAATTAAAATTCTGTCACTCGGCCGCGGTGCCTCTGGCGTCCGCTGGCAGTTGATTAAGTTACTCGAGTCTTTTTTACAAAAGGGTTTAACGCCCGTGGTGCCGGAAAAAGGTTCGGTTGGCGCTTCCGGTGATCTCGCACCGCTTGCCCATCTCACCGCTGTGGTTATCGGTGAAGGTTACGCAAGCTATCGGGGGAATATCATGCCGGCAGCCGAGGCCCTCAAAGCGGCTGGGCTGCAAGCCATTGAACTCGGTCCCAAGGAAGGCCTGGGAATGATCAATGGCACCCAGGTTTCAACCGCACTGGCACTCGCTGCCTTATTCGACAGCTGGAACCTGGCACAGACCGCGTTGATTTCGGGTGCCATGACTACCGATGCATTAATGGACTCAACCGCGCCATTTCGACCCGAAATTCACGCTTTACGCGGTTTAACCGGACAAATTGACGCCGCGGCGACCTTACGGGGCTTGTTGCACGATTCGGACATTCGCGAATCGCACCGCGAAAATGACGAACGCGTACAAGATCCATACAGCATCCGCTGTCAGCCGCAGGTCATGGGCGCCTGCCTTGATCTGTTGCGTCAAATCGGTAAGACACTAGTCATCGAAGCCAATGCAGTGACCGATAACCCCATTGTCGTGGTCGAAGACGGCTCTATTTTATCAGGGGGTAATTTCCACGCTGAACCGGTGGCCTTTGCCGCCGATCAATGCGCGCTCGCAATTGCCGAAATCGGTTCGATTACCGAGCGTCGCATCGCGATTACCGTCGACCCGGCACAGAGTTTCGGCCTGCCCGCCTTCCTCTCACCCGACCCCGGACTCAATTCAGGTTTTATGATCGCCGAGGTAACCGCAGCCGCCCTGATGGCGGAAAACAAGCAAAAGGCCATGCCCTGCTCTATCGATTCGACGCCCACCAGTGCCAACCAGGAAGATCACGTTTCCATGGCCTGCCATGCCGCGCGACGTCTTGAATCGATGAACCACAACCTGGCCAGTATCATCGCTATCGAACTGCTCACCAGCGTGCAAGGAATCGAGTTTCGTGCTCCGATAAAGACCAGCCCGGCGTTAATCAAAGTCATGCAGGTTATACGCAAACGGGTGAAACGCCTCGAGCAAGACCGCTACATGGCTGACGATATAGCCCTGGTTAAAGAGCTGGTGATGAACCGTGAAATCACCGAGGTACCGGAAGCTGGCGACCTACTGCCGGCCCTCGATACTCGATGAAGATTCATATAGAAACTGGTGACAGCCCCCTGGTGCTGGCTCAACCACACGGCGGTACCGAAATTCCGCCAGACCTGCTCAAACGGCTCAACCCGCACGGCCAGGCACTAGCGGACACCGACTGGCATATTAGCCGTCTCTACGATGGCCTCGTCGACGATGTCACTGTGGTGCGCACACCGATTCATCGATATGTGATTGATGCCAATCGCGACCCATCCGACGAGTCACTGTATCCAGGCCAAAACACCACGAGCCTGTGCCCAACAACAACTTTTGACGGCAGGCCAATTTATAAACCGGGCCAACAACCCGGTGAAGATGAAATTCAGCAGCGCCAGCAACAATTCCATGCGCCCTATCATGACGCGCTGCGTGAACAACTCGAAAGAATTCATCAAAAACACGGCTACGTCGTGCTCTACGACTGTCATTCTATCCGTTCACTGGTGCCTTACCTGTTTGAAGGTAAATTACCCGATTTTAATATTGGCACCAATAACAGTCAGTCTTGCAACCGCGGTCTTGAATCCTGCGTACAAGCTGCCTGCGCCCGGGAAGCTTACTTCACCCATGTGCTCAATGGTCGATTCAAAGGCGGTTGGACCACGCGTCACTATGGTAATCCGCAGGCTGGTTTTCATGCCATACAGATGGAGCTCGCGCAGTGTAATTATATGCAGGAACAAGAACCCTGGAGTTACGATATTGACAAGGCTGAAATGCTTCGAATTTACCTGCGCAATATATTGCAAAGCATTTTATCTAATCCACCCTGACAATTAGGCTGCTGAGGATAATTGATGAAAATATGGCTCTCGCGAAGGTACGACGTGCATTGAAGCACTAGCGCCTTTGCGAAAGCATATAAATAAAGGTTTTAAATGAACCGGGTTTTTTAATATAGCACTTATCGATTCCCAACATCTACCTGGCCGTTTCGGGTAAAATCACGCTAGAAGTAGACAGACTCCGAATCGAAAGCCTTTATGCAAATCACACTATCAAACCATGCCAGGCCACTAAATCAGTATCCAATGTACTGGGCTGAATGCTTTGGTGTGGCGCCCTTCCTGCCGATTAGTCGTGAGGAAATGGATCAATTGGGCTGGGATAGCTGTGACATTATCATTGTCACCGGCGATGCCTATGTCGACCATCCCAGTTTCGGCATGGCGATCATTGGCCGCTTACTCGAGGCCCAGGGCTTCAGGGTTGGCATTATCGCTCAACCCGACTGGCATACAGCCGACCCATTCAAGACCCTTGGCAGGCCCAATCTCTTTTTTGGAATAACCGCGGGCAATATGGATTCGATGATTAATCGCTATACAGCCGATCGAAAAATTCGCTCCGACGATGCCTACTCACCCGATGATATTGGCGGCAGAAGACCCGACCGATGTTCGGTGGTTTACTCGCAGCGCTGTCGCGAGGCCTACAAAGGGGTACCGATCCTGATCGGCGGCATCGAGGCCTCGTTAAGGCGAATCGCCCATTACGACTACTGGCAGGACAAGGTTCGGCGCTCGATCCTGGCTGACGCCAGGGCAGACATGCTAATTTACGGCAATGGCGAACGCGCAATCGTAGATATTGCCCACCGTCTCGCACGCGGCGAAGATATTTCAGAGATTCGCGATGTTCGGGGGTCGGCTTTTTTCATCCGGGAGTTACCGGAGGACTGGCGCGTTCTCGACTCTACCAATGTCGAAAAGCCCGGTCGGCTGGAAAAGCCAGTCAGTCCTTATGCCATTATCGACCAGGAAAATTGTGCTGCCGGCTCAGGTTCCGAGCCAGCGACCAAATCAGTCGAGTTAACCGGTAAACTGCAAAAAATACAGCATCGGCTGGATCAACGACTGAAAACTGTTATCCGCCTGCCATCGTTCAACGACGTTAGCCGTGACCCAGTTTTGTACGCGCATGCGAATCGCGTGTTACACCTGGAAACCAACCCGGGAAATGCCATGGCGCTGGTACAGAACCAGGGTAGTCAAAAAATCTGGTTTAATCCCCCGCCCATTCCGCTGACCACCGAAGAAATGGATTACGTCTTTGGATTGGAATATGCGCGGGTACCGCATCCGGTTTATTCGGGCAAGAAAATTCCCGCTTATGAAATGATTCGTTTTTCAATCAACATCATGCGCGGGTGTTTCGGTGGTTGCAGCTTTTGTTCGATTACCGAACACGAGGGCAGAATTATTCAAAATCGTTCGGAGCAATCGATCATCGACGAGATCGAACAAATCCGGGACAAGGTACCGGGGTTTACCGGCGTAATATCCGACCTCGGTGGGCCAACCGCCAATATGTATCGCATCGCCTGTAAGGCAAAATCAATCGAAGCGGCCTGCCGTCGCCCGTCTTGCGTCTATCCCGGTATCTGTGAAAACCTCAATACCGATCATTCTGCCCTGATTAATCTTTATCGCCGAGCCAGAAACTTAAAAGGCATTAAAAAGGTATTGATCAGTTCTGGGCTACGTTATGACCTTGCTATCGAATCACCGGAATATGTTGAAGAACTGGTGAAACATCATGTCGGCGGCTACCTGAAAATTGCACCCGAACATACCGAGCAGGGACCCTTGTCGAAAATGATGAAGCCCGGCATGGGAAGTTACGATCGCTTTAAAGCGCTGTTTGAAAAATTCTCGAAACAGGCCGGTAAAAAGCAGTACCTGATTCCCTATTTTATCGCAGCGCATCCCGGCACCACCGATGAAGACATGATGAACCTCGCGCTCTGGCTAAAACAAAACGGATTCAAGGCTGACCAGGTGCAAAACTTTTATCCGTCGCCGATGGCAACTGCGACCGCCATGTACCATACCGGCAAGAACCCGTTGAAGCGCGTGAAGAGAGACAGCGAGCAAGTGACCACGCCCAAAGGTGACCGTCGGCGCCGGTTGCACAAGGCGTTTCTGCGATACCATGACCCGGAAAACTGGCCGATGTTGCGTGAGGCCTTAAAAGCGATGGGCCGGGAAGACCTGATTGGAAATCGCAAGCACCAGTTAGTTCCGAGTCATCAACCGTTACGGTCGGGCAACTATCATAGCCCGAGGAGAAAAAACTCTTACTCTAAAAAGCATGGGCAAAATTCAATGCCGAGAAAAGGCAGCATATTAACTCAGCATACAGGACTGCCGCCGCGAAAAAGCTGAAGCCAAGTTAACGCTGGACCAGAAGTCAGAGATTTAATTACTTCCTGCGTTTATCACGAATATAAACCGCTTTCGTATTAGTCTCGCCCATGGTTCTTTCCTCGCGATCAAAAAGCCCTGTCGCGGTCACCAGGTCACCCAGTTTTGAATAACCATAGTTACGAGGGTCAAACTCTGAAGATTGCTTGGCAACATTACTCCCGACCGAGGCAAGATGCGCCCAGCCGCTTTCATCGGAGGCCGCTTCCACCGCATTGCGTAACAGGTTGACCAGTTTTGTTTCCTGTTTTAACTGGCTGGTAGTCTTTTTCACTATCGCCTTACTCGCATCGGTTTTGCCTCGCAGCACTTCTGTGTAAATAAACTTGTCGCAGGCTGCCACAAATGCCGACGGCGTTTTCTTTTCACCAAAGCCATACACCAGCAATCCCGATTCCCTGATCCTGGACGCCAGTTTGGTAAAATCACTATCGCTTGAAACAATACAGAA
>JAPUFZ010000251.1 GCA_027293245.1 Gammaproteobacteria bacterium | reverse complement strand
TTCAGGATAAGTGGGCGAGAGGTAAAAATCATCGTCGATTTGCAGCGCAAAGTCCCCCACCTCGGCACTGATTTTGACCAGTTGTTCGGCATTAACAATATGACCGGATTTAATCGCGACGATTTCGTCTTTGGCAATATCCTCAAGCGCGACAACACCGCGACCACTGAGCGTATTGTCCCGAACTTCGATTTTGGGCGAACGGTAGGTCTTCACGATGCCTGTCGTCGACCGATTTACCCTGCTCTGTCGCCCGATCCCTTCTTAACGATATTGGTCGCGAGCGCGATCATCGACGAAATATCGGCCAGGTTTGCGGGTATCACCAGGGTATTACCCTGCTTGGCAATATTGCCGAATTGCTCGAGGTAATCTTCGGCCACGCGAAGTTGCATCGCTGCTTCACCGCCCTCTTCGTTGAGCGATTTGGCCACCCTGCTGAGACCCTCCGCGGTAGCGGTAGCTATTGCCAGAATGGCCGCGGCCTCGCCGTCGGCCTCGTTAATCTGTTGTTGTTTGACGGCTTCGGACTGTTTGATTACCTGCTGCTTTTCGCCTTCGGCCTCGTTTATTTTGGCGTCGCGCTCACCTTCCGAGGTTAAAATTACCGCACGCTTTTCGCGCTCGGCACGCATCTGCTTTTCCATCGCCCCGAGTACATCCGCAGGCGGGTTAATGTTCTTTATTTCGTAACGTAAGACTTTTACGCCCCAGGGCTCTGAAGCCTTGTCCAGCTCGGCAACGACATTGGTATTGATTAAAGATCTTTCTTCAAAGGTACGGTCCAGATCTATCTTACCGATTTCACTACGCAGGGTGGTTTGCGCGAGCTGAGAAATGGCGAAGGCATAATCGGTAATTCCATAGGAGGCGCGTTCCGGGTCCAGCACCTGTAGGTACAAAACACCGTCGACACCCACCTGCACATTGTCTCTGGTGATGCAAATTTGTTCGGGAATATCGAATGCCAGTTCTTTCAGGCTGTGCTTGTAGGCGGCTATTTCGATAAAAGGGAATAATATATGAAAGCCGGCTCGCAGCGTTCGACTGTATTTACCCAGGCTTTCGACGACGTAGGCGCTTTGCTGCGGAACCACGACTGCGGTCTTGGCGATGATAATCACCGCGATTATCGCTACCCCGATCGCTACCCAGAAAGTTATATTTTCAAATATCATCATTCACCTGCCTCTATATTGTTGGTTATTGAAGGACTAATTACCAGGGTTAAGCCCTCGACGCTGGTCACCCGCACATTGCTGCCTTTATCCATGGTTTCACTGCCGTTATTCAAAATCGTCCAGGTCGTGCCGCGGTGCGCCATACGACAACTGTCGCCGGACTGCAGACTTTGTTCCAGCTTTAAAGTATCCCCCACCGGGCTGGCATCAAAGCCAACCCCGCCGCCCCGAATTTTCTGGTACAGTTGCTTGCGAAACAATACCATGGCAAACAGTGACAGACCTGCGAACAGCAACCACTGCGCCCAGAATTCTAGCTCCAGCCCGATCAATCCAACCAGGCCGGTCAGGATTGCGGCTATACCGATAAACACCAGGTAAAAAGCGGCATCGATAGCCAGAAGCTCCGAGCCCAATAAAAAGGCGCCAAATATCATCCATCCCCACCAGGGCATAAACTTCTCCTTAAAAGTTACATGAGATCACTTCTAGTCGTTATCCGTCAAGCCCGCACCGGCACCCGCGCGCGATTCCTCGGTGGCAGGCGCATAGGTCTTAAACGCCAGTATGTCGATAGCCGCCCAGGCATCGGGATCAATATCACAGGCTAATGTCGATGGTAGTTGTTGTGGAATTGAACCCTGAGTCTGCGCACAACTGGCGAATTCGGCGCTGGCGAGTAACAGGTTATCACGATTACCTTCGATGCGGATGCCATTTTCATAGCAGCTGACTCGAACCCCGGCCCAACTGGTGGTAAAGGTGGTGCGGTGGTATCGCGCCGCCTGTCCGATCGTCGCCACTAGCAGTATCGGGTAAGCAATCTGCCCGAGTCTGAATTCCCTGCCGTTCAACATCTGGCCCGATCGGTCGGCCAGTGCCGCGCCGGTGATGATGGGACATAAATGTTCACTTTGCGCCCGCCAGGTTTCATCGAGGTGGGTCGGCAGGTACAATCTGTGGTCATTACCGTCGAGCTGCTGCAAATGCGCGAGCGTAATTTCGGCACCGGGCAGATCAAATGCGGCCAGCCATCGCGCCGCCTTGCCTGCCTCTTCGGCAAGGCCCCAGTCCAGGCCTGCCGCCCGGGCCGCCTTGCGCAGATAGGCCTCAATTTCAGCGAGTGTATGCTTTTCTTTCATTCGACAGCAGACAACAGCTCGTGCGGGAAAGGCGCGTCCTGATACATGCAGATACGCACCCAACGATCGGAACGCGGATCAAATTTAGTGGCGCCAAAGAATGATAGTTTGCAGCGCAGTAAATCGATCGGCAGCATATCGGCGGCTATGAGGTTATCGCGTATCTCGGAATAGGGGTGCGATACCAGGGTCTGGACGCGTCGGACGGTGTGACGGTGCTGCGGACGGGCAAGTAAAAACTCGGCTATGGTCTGATCCCCATCGCAGCCGAGCAAGTCATCGTATAGTTGCCGCACAAAATATCCGATACACAGGGGTTGTTCATATTCCGCGCCCGCTTCATCAAATCGCTCGCCCACGCGTGGTTCAAGCTTTTCCGCCGAGATGTACCAGAAACGGGCCCGATTTTCCTTTTTCTGGTAGTCAACCGAAATCGCCCAGTCGCACTGGTTTTCAATAACCTCCAGCATACGGCCAATATTCATCGCCCCATCGATAAAGAAACTGCGGTGTTCATCGGCACCCATGCACTGGGTCAGAGTGTCTACCATCTCACCGTAGGGTTCGAGCATTAATGACAACAACTGCTCCTGGCCTTCGAGTGACAGCTTATCCTCGGCCCAGTGATAAAAACGATCCCAGGGGTGCTTTTCGGCCAGTGATTCAGTTTCGACATAAACCGTCATCTTTTCCAGATCCGAATCGAGCTGCTGCAGTTTCCTTAGCTGTATCGGATGTTCGGAATGCCATTGCGAGACATTAAACTTTGCCTGGTCCAGGCGCTGTTTAAATGTATCAATTGCCTCGCTACTTGCCCCGGCAAGCGAGCGCACCCGGGCCAGCGCCTCTTCGCGCGCGGCGATCCAGTTATTAAGCAGCACCGGATGGTTAATCAAAAAGGGCGCCATACCCAGACCGGTGGCATTACCGACGCCAATACGCCGGCGTAAATTCGGTTCTATAACCACTGCTTTGGCGCCACCGATGGCTTTAGCAATATGTTCAACCAGGTCGATCGAAAACGCACGGGTTAGCCAGACCGATAACATCTCCGCTTGGAATGGGCCGCTGAGCTCGGGTCGTTCGCAGATTGTCAATCGATCGGCTGCACCAAATTTTCCCGATCCATAAACGGCGGTTGTCCTCACCAGGTAGCCAACCGACTCCAGTAGCGCACGGTCGGGTTGATGCCCTGCGGCGAGACACTCGATGACATGCTTCCATAATCGCACCGAACGATTGGCCCGCGACAGGCACAGTTCGCTATCGCTTACGCGACCGGCTTCCTGCTTTGGAACATTGTCCTGTAATCGATCCAGGTCGTCGCTCGTCGGTACCCCATCGAACAGGGTAAAGGTCGCATCCCAGGCGGTTGCAATGACCCGGTCGGAGCGTTTATGGTCGGCTAGCTCATGCGAGAAGGCGACCAGGGAGTAACTGTGCTCCGGGCCGATGACCGTATAGACAGCACGGCCAAATCCATCGTCGCCAATTTCCCAGAGGGTCCGTTTGAATTGCCAGCGTTCCTTTTTAAGGCGGCGCAACAGGCTGCGCATGAAGGACAGCCGCGTTTGATGAAAACTGCCCATACGTGCCAGGCGCATGACTACTTCGGGCGGGCGACGGTATGCGGCTAGCTGCGCACTATCCAGTGCATCCTGCGGGCGTGAGATGGTATTCACGCGGGCCCAAAGTTTTGGTCAAAGAATCGCAGCCAGTTACCGCCCATTATTTTTCCGGTGTCTTCGTCACTGAAACCGGCATCTCGTAGACCCTGCTCGACATTGTCGAAATCCCGATTATCGTTAAACCAGCCCGGCATCGGCGGAAAACCGGCCCTGCCGGCCGAGCCTTCACCATAATCGATATTTTTGGTCCAACGTCCGACCCGCATCCACTCGACCACCGAATCCGGCTGGTCCTGGCACAGATCGGATCCGAGCCCGATATGATCGACACCCATGAGCTCGGCAGTTGCTGCAATCATTTCGCAGAAATTTTGCAGAGTGCAATCGCCTTTGCCCTTCAAATGATGCGGATAGATGCTGAAACCGAGCATGCCGCCTGATACACCGAGCTGCCTTAATACCGTGTCTGACTTGTTGCGTAACGCCGGCTCCCAGAACCCGGGGTTGGCATGGCTAATAACAATCGGACGCGAACTGATCTCTATCGCCTCGAGCGTTGATCGTTCGGCCGAATGACTCATATCGACGACCAGGCCGATCCGGTTCATTTCCTCGATTACTGCCTTTCCCATGCGCGTAATGCCGGTATCGTTGGTCTCGTAACATCCGCTTGCGAGCAGGGATTGATTGTTATAGCTAAGCTGCATGAAACGCGCGCCCAGCGTGTGCAAAATCTCAACCAGGCGAATGTCGTCTTCCATCGGCGATGGATTTTGAAACCCGTAGAAAATTGCGGTGCGATTGGTCTCGCGCGCGAGGCGCACATCATCGCCAGTCCTGCCGTGGAAGATCAGCTCAGGAAAACGCTCAAAATAACCATTCCACACTTCGATGTTAGCCACGGTTTCACGAAAGTTTTCATGATAGGCAATGGTGACATGCACCGCATCTAGCTTGCCCTCGCGCATTTGCCGAAATATTTTCTGCGACCAGTTGGCGTACTGCAAGGCATCAATTCGGTAACGGTTAGCGCTCATGATGAAGTCTCCTCAGGCAGGCAGGCCAGAGGCGGTATAAACCGTTTTCACATGCGTATAAAACTCTTTGGCATACTGGCCCTGTTCGCGCGGTCCGTAGGAGCTTTCACCTCGACCACCAAATGGCACATGATAGTCGGTACCCGCAGTCGGCAGGTTGACCATCACGCAACCGGTGCGCACGTTACGCCGAAAATGGGTGGCACGCGCCAGGCTGGTGGTGATTATGCCGGAGGTCAAACCAAAGCGGGTATCGTTTACTGTCTGCAGGGCCTGTTCATAGGAATCAACCTTGATCACGCAGGCCATCGGCGCAAACAGCTCTTCACGGTTCACCTGCCAGTCGTTTTGAGTACCGGTAAATACCGCCGGACTCATGAAATAGCCTTGCGTGGCACGCTCAACCTGTTCACCACCACAGCGCAGTTCGCCACCTTCTTTTTGCGCCAGCGCCACATTTTCGAGATTCGCTTTCAATTGCGCCTCACTCGCGACCGGCCCGATCTGGGTACCGGCTTCGAGCGCGTGACCCACCACTAATGATTGCGCCCCTTCAACCAGGCGTTCGACAAAAGCATCGTGAATCTTGCTGTGCACAACCAGCCTCGACGAAGCCGTGCATTTCTGCCCGGTGCTGCCAAAGGCTCCGTTCAAGGCACAGGCAACTGCGATATCCAGATCTGCATCATCCATAATCGCGAGCGCATTCTTGGAACCCATTTCAAGCTGCACCCGGGTGAAGTTTTCAACCGCGCTTTTGGCGATGCCCCGGCCAACCGGCACCGAGCCGGTAAAACTGATCGCGTTCACCATCGGGCTCTCAATTAATTGCTGGCCGACAGTGCTGCCGGAACCCATCAGCAGGCTGAATAGACCACTGGGAAGATCCTGCTTTTCGATGATGCGGGTTAATGCCACGGCCGATGCCGGCACGATATTCGCCGGCTTCCAGATCACCGCGTTACCAAACGCAAGTGCCGGCGCAATTTTCCACACGGCAGTCGCCATCGGGAAATTCCACGGTGAAATGATTGCGACTATACCCACCGGTTCGCGCCGTACGTCGACTTCGATACCATCGCGAACCGAGTCGGCGTTATCGCCGATTTGGCGCAACACCTCGGCCGCATAATAAGTAAAGAATTGTCCCGAACGATACACCTCACCCTTGCCCTCGACCTGGGGTTTGCCCTCTTCACGCGCGAGCAGGGTGCCGAGTTGTTCGCAATTGGCGATCAACTCGTTACCGATATTCATCAACGCCGTATAACGCTTCTCCAGGCCAGTTTTATTCCAGGCGATCTGCGCAGTTGCTGCCGCATCGAGCGCATTTTGCAGTTGCGTAGCATCCGCCTGCGCATACAGGCCGACGGTGTCGGATAGATCGGAGGGATTGATATTTGCAATTTCAGTCACCCCTGCAACCCATTCGCCTGCAATATAGTTATGATTTACTTGCGCCATGCCTGGTCCTCGAATAGGGGTTTTGTCATGTTACCGCGGTATGTGCGGCCATTCGTCTAAGCTTTAGCTTATTGGAACATTAAATGTTACTGGCCGCTATCTCCGAATTGATTCCTTAGCCTCCGAGCGGAGAAGGAGTCACTAGTCAGTCAAAAATCAGGGCATCTCCAATTTTTACTGGCTCAATTTCCTGTACCGGGTTGGATCGCTGTTCCAGCTCCTGCAACAACAATTGCGGTGGCTCAAACACCGGTTCATGGGTGAGCTGGAGGCTACTCCAGTGTATTGGCATCGACTGCTGCGCGCGAATATCGCGATGAATATCGATCGCCTGCGATCAGTTTACTTTTGTTTTTCCAGATCGAGCAAATACTTTTTACGCCAGACACCGCCGCCGAAGCCAGCAAGGCCACCGTCTTTGGCAATAACCCGATGGCAGGGGATTACGATTGAAATTCGGTTTTTTGCATTCGCGCTGGCGATAGCCCGCACTGCTTTCGCATTCCCAACTGCAATTGCCTGCTGCGCGTAGGAGCGGGTTTCGCCATAGGGAATTTGCTGCAGGGCTTGCCAGGCTTTTTGTTGAAACCCACTGCCGCGGACATCCAGCGCGATATCAAAACTGCGCCTTTTACCGGCGAAGTATTCTGCCAGTTGCGTCTCAAGAACAGTCAGGTGCCGGTTTACCCCGGTGACAAAACGAGCCTTCAATTGCTTTTGTAGCTGCGCAATTTGATCATCGATCATTTTACGGTCGATAAACTCAAGCAGACACAGGCCCTGCTCACTTGCGCCGGCGTACATTTGGCCGAGCGGCGTACTCAAGCGCGTGATATTGACCAGCGACTGGTTTCTGGACTGCGATGGGCTAAAACCCGTGGTGTCACTGAAGGCCGCATGGAAGCCACTGAGCGATTCATAGCCGCTATCGAGGGCTGTGCTGGTCACGTCTTTCCTGTTTTTGATCTTCTGGAAAGCTCGATTCACACGCAGCGCCCTGAGATAGGCATGAAAGGTCATGCCATGGTGTTTCTGGAACCAGCGGCGAACCCGTACCGGGTCAACCTGCCGCATTTGCAGGTCTTCGTCTTTAAAACTTTCCTCCGGAGCGGCGTGCACCTCGTCGAGAAGCTGCTTCAGCCAGTCGGGCGCCTGTCCGGCTTCTGTTAACGGTGAGCAGACTTTGCAGGGCCGATACCCAGAATCGAGTGCACTTTGCACCGAATCAAAATAATCGACATTCTCTTTTTTGGGCTTACGCGCGCTGCAGGTAGGACGACAAAAAATTCCAGTAGTTCTAACACCGAAATAAAATATGCCTTCCAGGCTGCTATCACGGTTAACCAGTGCCTGGTACATGAAATCTTCATCGGGTTTAGTTTGCTGGTTCATCATCGGTTATCGGCCATTGCAGTAGTAGTGTGCAGTCATTATATGGTTCAGATCACCATTTGCATCCGCAAAATCGACAAGTAATTACTTTGGTTTTAACCGCGTGCAGAGGCTCCTCAAGCGTTCAGTCTTACAATAAATTCTTGCCGTCAAACACGAGGACTTCGAAATCATTAGTGTCGAGGTCTTCAATACAACCCAGGTTGACGCGCATATGGCCCGGCATCCGCAGCATTTCATTATGGGTGTAAATGCCGCATTTGTTACAAAAGTAATGTTTCGCCACCTTATTGCCAAACTGATAAAGGCCGATGTCGTTCGGATCGGCTTCTACTTTAAGATTTTCCAGCGGGATCGCTTCGGGTGACATCATCGTGCCTTTACGCGCACAGATGGAACAGGTGCAGCGCAGGCCTTTGGTTATTTCCTCGCCGTCATAGGAAAACCTGATCGCGCCGCAATGGCAGCTACCCTGGTAATGTGTGGTCATGATTCTCTCTGTTTACAGGATCAATTAGGAAATGGATACCGGGTCGGAGCCCGGCATGACGTCCGGGTCGGAGCCCGGCATGACGTCCGGCTCGGGGACGGCGTTTCGCTAGTTATCGTTATCGGTGAATTTAACATCCCAGTGCGAGCCATCGCAATACGGTTTGTTTTTGGAAGCACCACAACGACACAGGGTGATGCTGGTTTCCGAGGCTCCCTTGCCTCTGGTCGTCTCCAGCAAATCTACCCTGCCTTTCACCACATAAGGACCGTTTGGCGCAATAAAAATACTTGCCTCGCTGATCTCCAGAGTTTCACTGGCATTTTCGATGCTATAACTCAGGGCACCCGATGGGCACTGCTTGACAACCTCAATAATTTCTTCCGCACTGGCACCATCGGGATCAACAAATGGCTTCTCGCGGAAGTGAAATACCGATGCTAGCCCATCGGTACAGTATCCAGCATGCGCACAGAGGCTACGATTGTCGTGAATGGTTATATTTTTGCCCCGGTAGGTATCCAGCCGGTCTTTCTCAGGATCGAGCTGGTTCTCACTGCTGAAACCGATAGTCTTGTGGGTCCCATCGCAGAACGGCTTATTGGCCGACTGCCCACAACGGCACAGACTCATCGCCTCCTTAGATTCGATTGCGCCATTGCGATTACTGAAGCTGTGTAAATTCTTGACGATATAAGGACCGTCTGGCGCCGACTTGATCGTGACTGATTGACTACCCATGATTCACCTCCTTCGATATACCAGGGCACTGGGACTCATCATGTTGCCACTTTTATGCGATGAGGTACATAGGGCAGATCAAATGCTGAAGCAAGTCAATTAGCGACTCTCAGCCTCTACTGGATCCCGGCTCAAGGCCGGGAGGACGATAGTTTTGGGCTTAAGTAAGTGCCATTGGCGTCTGAAGCCGCTTTATTCAGATGCGACCAGTGCAGTAGAAGAGGCCTGCTCCGCTTCCGAGAGGCTAAGCTTCAGGCCTTTTTGATAGTACTCCGAAGCCTTGTCTTTTTGCTGCAAATGGTCACTCATTAATTCGGCAAGCATCAGGCAGTTGGCCGGCATTGGTTTCACACCAATACTCGCTTCCAGATAACTTTGTGCCTTGCCCCAGAGTTTGGCTCGTATGCAAATTCTACCGAGGGCGAGCAGCAGGTGCTCATTTTGACCATAGTCATCCAGCCATTTTTCGGCTTGCTTCAACTGTGCATTAGGGTCGCTGGCGCTGAACTGACCATAGGCATCAATCAGTCGATTATCCCATTTTTGGGTGAGGGATTTTACCATCAGCTGCTCAATATTACTGCTCGTCGATACAACCTGATTGCACAGCTTAATGTAGTAAACCACCAGATCGGCATCGGTATGCGCGGTCTTTGGTATTTTGCTCCAGGCTTTTTCCAGCGCTTGCTGGTTCCCGTTTGCATCTGCCAGTAAACCCTGATAAGCCTTTGTTTCCATCGTTTCCAACAGGCTTTCCTTGAGCAGTTTTTTCTTCTGGATTGCCGGCAATATTTCAATCAGGGCCGGCCAGTCTTCAAGCTCCAGGTAAACCCGGGCAAGCAATCGCAGGACATGATCGTGGCGAGGTGCAATGCTACGCAAATGGCTTAATGTTGCGAGCGACTGTTCAGTCTGCTGGTGTGCCAATTGTAGCTCGGCCTGGGTGACGCCAATAGCAATTTCGGCTTCGGGTTTAGCCTCGTGCGCGGCCTTTAGGTAACTATCGCGCTCCTCATATCGGCCTTGTAACTGTGCAGCGCGCGCCGCAGCGAGATAATGTAGTAACGGGCTTTCACTATAGGCGACCAATTTTATCAGGTTGGATTCAGCCTGCTCGAACCGACCCTCGGCGAGATCGATCAATCCCTGATTCAACAGCTTGCGGCTTTTTTCAAAGCGCCGCCCCTGCGACTGTTTCTTTACCGCCCGCGGTATATGCCAGACACCCATCAATACCTTGAAAGTAAAGAGAATCAACGCGGTCGCAATGACGACGGCTATGATGCCGAAGGCGAGGCTGGTTTCGATCGAGTAATCGGCGTATTTTACCAGCACGTACCCCGGGTCTTTTTGTACCAACAATATCGCGCCGAGTACCGCGGCAGTCAGGAACATGAGCCAGGCCAGTAGTTTAAGCATTGTCCTCCTCCTGTGTTAGCTGCTCGGTCGGCGCCTGCTGACGCTTGTTAATAATAAATTTCAACATTTCCAGCGATCCATTGATGTCCGGCTTCTCGGGCTTTATTTTCGACTTCTGCAGTTGCAGCAATTGCGAATAGAAATCGTAGTTCGCGGCATTATCCAGGTCATAATACTGTTTGAACAATTTGACGTTGTCATCCATCAGCCGACTGTACTGAAATGCATCGCGCTCGAGTACCGTCCAGCGCGTAAGCTTGAGGTTATTTTCAAGCACTTCTTCTATGTCAATTACCAGTGCCTCGGTCTGTGTCGGCAGGGATTCGTCCCGTTTAATCGTCACCAGTGACGACAAAAATGACATCACGCGTTCTTCAACACTCAGCGTCGAAGGGTCGATCGCCTGTGGCTCAAGGCTACCTGTACTGGTGTCGATCCGGGGTTCATAGCCTGGCTTGAGTGCACGAATTTGCCGGGTCAACTGGGCCAGTAGCAGCGTCATGCCGACCAGGTCGGGACGTGAACGGGTTTTCAGCGTTGCAATTTCGTCACTGATTTGAACCCGGACCGGTAACAGTCCCGGGTCCGCAGTGGCGGCGATCTTGTCGCTTGCAGCCTGCAGGGTAATTGCCGCGCCTTCGAAATCGTTCTCCAGGGTCAACTTGTGCTGGGCAATACGCATCAGATACTCAACTTCAGCCAACTGCCAGCCGTTTTCATCACGGCCATAGAGTTCATACAGCTTTTCGGTCGACTCCAGCAGCGCCTGTTGTTGTTGTTCGAGTTCGCCAATTTTACTGGCCGACGTACCCAGCCGTGACTCCAGTGGTTGCAGTCGTTGTTGCAATTGTTCCGTATCTGCCTTGCTTGCCCTGGTTGCGAGTTGCTGTTGCATTGCCGACAGGGTCGCCTGTTTTTCCAGCTCGAGTTTCTGTTGTTGTTGCCAGTAGTAAGCAGCGGCCGCGATGATGCCGATGATCAACAATAAATTGAGCAGACCGAGGACCGGGAAACCAGCGCTTGCCCTGGCTGGCTTTTTCGGCTTTGGGGCTGGATCGGGTTTTGCCACAGGCTTTTTTACTTCCAATTTTACTGCTTCCTTTACTGCTTCTTTTCCCGCCGGCTTTTCTCTGGTTAGGTGATTTTCCTTTTCTTCTGCCTCAGCCTTATTTTCCACATTTGCCTTAAACTGTACATCGTCTTCATTGCCTGATTCATTGCTGTCAGCAACTATCTCTTCGCTGACCACCGGGTCCTCGGTGATTTCCTTTTTGCTCGATGGTTTCTTTTTTCTCATAACTTCAGACGGCCTGTCGGATGCCCACTCGTTGATGGTCTGTTGTATACCTTCATCGTCAGCGTTGGCGGCGATGATAATGACTGCATTATGTCCCAGATCTAAAGCTGATTCACGCATTCTTTCGCTAATCAATAGCCAGGGGATATCGAGTATTTCCCGCCGGGCGCTACCACTGATTGCCGCCATCGCATTATGCATGCCCTCATTACTGGTAAAAACGGCAAGCGTTGGAAACTGCGTTACTGTCAGTAAATCAAACGCATTGGCTGCATAATCCGGTTTCCTGCGGCGATAAACCTCGCAGTAGCTCACCGTTGCACCGCGCGCGCGCAACTCGTCCCCGAGTAAATTACGCCCCTGCTGGCCACGTAAGATCAGTATTTTGCGGCCCTCCACTTGATGTAATTCAGGGCAGGCTAACAGGCCTTCACTGTTATACGGATGGCCGAGAATCAGACGTTGATCCAGATCATCTACCCGATCAGCAAGCGCCCTGTAGGTTCCCTGGCCTATCACCCCCAATTGCAAATTGACGGGTAACCGGCCTTCGGTTAAAAAGCCAAAGGCACCATCCACGGCATTACGACTGACAAATATCGCAATATCGTAGTGTCCTATGTTTTGACTCAAGTTTCGATGAAACTCGGTGACTTCACATTCAACAATTTCAATCGCGGGGAAGGCAAGCACGCTAGCGCCCCCGGATTCGAGTAGCGCATTCAGTTCATTTTGCTGATGCAGCGGACGCGTATTTAAAATGCACTGGCCGCGCAATACTGACTGGTTTTGTGACACGCTTAGTCGCGCAGGCGGCTGAGAATCTGGTCAGCCCCGCGCGCGAGTAAATCTTCGGCCAACGACTTGCCGATTTCGACCGCGTCTTCTACCTTGCCGGTGGCTTCGGCGCGCAAAATGAGGCTACCATCGGGTTCGCCA
>JAPUFZ010000250.1 GCA_027293245.1 Gammaproteobacteria bacterium | reverse complement strand
GTAGCGTAACCGCATCCCTGATCCAGACCTCTCGGGTACCGGTAACGGTAGTGCCTTAACTAAAAATTCTATTACGTTATTTCACTGCTGTCCCGTTAACTCAAATCCGTCATGCTGGCGCAGGCCGAAGCGTCGGACCGCGGTATCCAGTAAAAACCGTGGTAGGCTCCCAATTTATAGTGGTGGTACGTCCCCAATTAATATTATTCCAACTAATATTAAAACACCGAGGCGGATAGTTCATTCTGTCCACCGTGTCAATGCAACCTCGAAATCTATCGGGATGAAATAAAAGCAAAATTTGGTAGCAAGTTCGAGAAGCCTGTGGTTTACTACAGCCAGTTAATTTCAGTGGTCCATGGAAGGTCTGCGGCTGACGCGGCTCTCGATAGCCAGGTCATAAAAGCCAAAAACTGGAGGGGATTGCTGCCAAATTATAATTATAAAAGCAGCTAGGACAAGAAAGGCGCCGCATAGGCGCCTTTTTTTATTCATGTGGCTTAAGCGAGCCGACTGTATTATTAAATCATGCTCATGAGTCCAAATCCGAACCAGGCGATTTCCTGCTGGTTGCTCATCTGTCTTAGCCTGATATTCGTGATGGTAATTTTGGGTGGCGTCACCCGCCTCACCGGATCGGGTCTTTCGATGGTGAACTGGCATCCGGTTCACGGCGCCATCCCACCGCTGAGCGCTGCGCAATGGCAGCAAGAGTTCAGTAATTACCAGCAGTCACCAGAATATCAAAAGATAAATCGTGACATGAACGTTAACGATTTTAAGTCCATCTTCTGGTTCGAATACTCGCATAGAATGCTCGGACGCTTGATAGGCCTGGTGTTTCTATTGCCATTTTTGTATTTCTGGTGGCGAAAAAAAATCGCCCCCGGGTTAACCCCAAAACTGATAGTGATGTTCGCCCTCGGCGGTTTTCAGGGCTTGCTCGGCTGGTACATGGTCAAGAGTGGCCTGGTCAATAATCCCCATGTCAGTCAATATCGACTCACTGCTCACCTGCTCAGCGCCATACTCATTTATGGATTCATCCTCTGGACTATCCTCGACCTGAATCAAAAAAAGGCCTACCAGGCACTGCAATATTCCTCCGTGGCAATCTGGCGCAAGCTATCACTGGGTCTGATTATGCTGCTGTTATTGACCGTCGTCTCCGGTGGCTTCGTGGCTGGACTCAAGGCGGGTATGATTTTTAACAGTTTTCCATTGATGGGCGGCCAATGGATACCCGAGGGTGTGGGCGCCTTGTCGCCCTGGTATCTCAATATCTTTGAAAATATGGTTACGGTACAGTTCAATCATCGCTGGCTGGCGATGACATCAGGAATACTGCTTCTCGGCTGGTATATCAAAGGCCGTAGGCGATTCGATGATCCAGCGATAAACCGAAGCTTCAAGTTGATCGGCATGATGGTAATCATCCAGCTTGCGCTCGGCATATCGACCCTGCTGATGCAGGTTCCAGTCACGCTGGCAGCGATGCATCAGGCCGGTGCATTAATACTTTTCAGCGTCATGCTGATCAATGTGCACCTACTGAGCCGGCATTAGCCAGGGCGTCTGAAAAAATCGATTCTCGCGAAGGCGCAACGGATTTTACAATCGAACTAAGTACCGTAGGATGAGTGCAACTCATCCTACGCGTTCAAAATCAGGGCGAGGCTCGCTTGCTGAGTAGCTTATCCAGTTGATCGGCAAAGGCTTTCCGATCAGCCTTACTCAGCGGCGGTGGACCTCCTGTATCAACACCGCTGGCCCGTAGGGAATCCATAAAATCTCTCATCATCAGCCGATTGCTAATATTATCTGCCGTGTAAAGCTCGCCCCGGGGGCTGAGTGCTAGCGCCTTATTTTCAATCACCTCAGCGGCCAGGGGAATATCACCGGTGATGACTAAATCTCCCGGGTCAATTCTTTTGACAATCTCGTTGTCGGCAGCATCATACCCCGAAGCAACCTGGATCGATTGAATGTACCGTGAGGGTGGCGTCTTAATAACCTGGTTCGCGACCAGGGTCAATTGAATCCCGGTACGCTGCGCGGCTCTAAACAGAATATCCTTAATCACCACGGGGCAGGCGTCAGCATCTATCCATATTTTCATTTCATCAGGCTTTAGTAGAATGGTTGCGGGGATTATAAGGGTCTGAATGGCACATACAAAACCGGCTTCGGTGGTTATAATTGCACGATGATAATTTATTTGAAAGTGTGCGCCGATGAGTACTGTTAGCATTGGACACGGTTATGATGTCCACGCCCTGAAACCAGGCAATGGCCTGGTTTTAGGTGGCGTGACTATTGCCTGCGAGTATGCCTTTGAAGCCCACTCAGACGGAGATGTACTGGTACATGCACTTTGTGATGCTCTGCTCGGTGCGATGGGGCAGGGTGATATTGGGGCCCTGTTCCCGGATACCGACGAAACTAATAAAAACCGGGATAGTCGCGAGTTCTTACGAGCGATTAATACGCGCATGGAAGCAGGATTCTACCGGCTTGGAAATGCGGATTTGACGATTATCGCGCAGGCACCGAAAATGTTACCTTTTATAGAATCTATGAAGCAATGTATTGCCAGTGATTTGAAAGCACAAACAGCCCAACTCAATATAAAAGCCACAACAACTGAAAAGCTTGGGTTTACCGGACGCCATGAAGGAATTGCGGTGCACGCGGTCGTGCTACTGGAACGAGATTCATGAGCCTGGGTCCTGTCATGCTTGATGTCGCGGCGCCTGGCCTCGACGATGAAGACCGAAAACGTCTGGGTCATCCTCAGGTTGGCGGTGTCATCCTGTTCAGTCGCAATTACGAGTCTCCACAGCAGTTAAATTCGCTAATCGATGAAATTCATGCGATCCGAAGCCCCCGGCTGGTGGTCGCGGTAGACCAGGAAGGCGGGCGCGTACAACGTTTTCGTGACGGATTCCAGAACCTGCCAGCTATGGCCAGGTTCGGTGAATGCTACGATGAAGATGCCGGTATTGCGATCAGGTACGCCGAGTCTTTTGCCTGGATAATGGCCTCCGAGTTATTACACTATGGCGTAGATCTTAGTTTTTCACCGGTGCTTGATCTGGGCAATCCAGTGAGCAGCGTCATTGGAGACCGGGCTTTTCACCAGGACCCGGAAGTCATTACCCGTCTTGCCAATGCCTGGATACGGGGTATGAAAAAAGCCGGTATGGAGGCCATAGGCAAACACTTTCCCGGGCATGGTTCGGTAGAAGGTGACTCGCATCACGTCATGCCTTTTGATCGCCGCGGTTTCCTCGACATTGAAGCGCTGGATTTAGTCCCGTTTCGGCGCGTAATTGCCACACATCTGACTGGCATCATGATGGCGCATGTGATCTATGACCAGGTTGACGAAATGCCGGCGGGATATTCGAAGGTCTGGATAGAGGATGTGCTCCGGAGCCAGCTTGGATTCGACGGTATTGTATTCAGTGACGATCTTAGTATGAGTGGCGCCGAATCGGTAGGAGGGTATGCCGAACGTGCCCAGGCATCGCTACAGGCGGGTTGTGACATATTGCTGGTGTGCAATAATGCGACCGGTGCCGATGAGGTGCTCGAAGCGCTGGATGGCTATAGCAACCCCACATCTCAATTGCGCATGATCAGAATGCATGGTGTGCCATCGCCGCAGTCTGCCGATCTGTTTACCACTCAGCCATGGCGGCAGGCAATAGCCCTGCTGGAAGGTTTCAATCAACAGGAATTTCCTGGTGAAAGCGGAGACTTATTCGAATAATGTTAGAAATTAAACAGTGGTTTATGTCTATCAATCCGGAATGGATTTGGATTCTTCAAGTGTTTATCATTGTCCTGGCGACGGTGTTTGCCAACTTTTTTGCCAAACACGGCATCTCCAGAATGATAAAAAGGCTGCACCAGACAACCACGCGATGGGATGATATTTTACTCGAGTCGATGTCACGGCCACTGACCTGGATCGTATGGTTGACAGGCTTGAGTTTAGCCTCACACATCATCTATGAAAAAACCGATAGCCCGGTATTTGAGGCGACCAATTTGGTGCGGGACGTTGGTATATTTATTTGTTTTACCTGGTTTGTACTGGCGTTTATCCGTGGCGCTGAGCGAGAATTATCCGCGAACTCGGAACGAATAGACAAGCATACCGCCGAGGCCCTCAGTAAACTGATAAGACTCGCCGTGTTTATTACCGCGGGACTGGTTATTATGCAGGAACTCGGATTTAGCATTGCAGGCATTCTGGCAATGGGCGGCATCGGTGGTATCGCAGTAGGTTTTGCAGCTAAAGATTTACTGGCGAATTTTTTCGGCGGACTGATCATTTACCTGGACAGGCCATTTACCATCGGCGACTGGATTCGTTCGCCCGACCGCAATATTGAAGGTACCGTAGAGAAGATTGGCTGGCGCATTACCCAAATTCGAAATTTTGAATCGAGACCTGTCTATGTTCCGAATTCGGTTTTCACCAACATCATCGTGGAAAATCCTTCACGCATGGAAAATCGCCGGATTAACGAAACCATTGGGCTGAGGTATTCAGACCTGGAAAGCATGGACAAGATCGTTGCCGAGGTGAAGACCATGCTGATAGAGCACCAGGATATCGATTCTGAGCGAACATTGATTATCAACTTTGTCGAATTTTCAGGTAGTTCGGTCGACTTCCTGGTTTATACCTTTACCAAAACCACGCAATGGGTAAAATTCCACCAGGTCAAGCAGGAGGTGATGTTAAAAATAGCCAATATTATCGAGGCTAATGGTGCCGAGATCGCATTTCCGACGTCGACACTACACCTGGCGAACCCGATAAAGATAGATAACATTAGAGCTCAAACCGATGCAACTTGAAAAAGCCCTGGAAATACACAGCTCAGCCGATCTCCTGTTTGATCGACAGGCCGTCGAGCAGGGAATCGCGGATCTCGCAGCGAAGGTAGCAAAAGACTGCGAAAAAGATTTTCCAATAGTGCTATGCGTGATGAACGGAGGCCTGTATCTGACTGGACAGCTATTACGCCACTGGGATTTCCCAATGACCGTAGATTATGTGCATGCGACTCGATATCGACTGGCGACCCTGGGCAAGGACGTATTATGGAAAGCCTATCCCCAGAATGAAATAAAGGATCGGCATGTGATCATTGTCGATGATATTTTTGATCAGGGTTATACCCTCGAAGAGGTCAGATCCTACTGCGTCAAACATGGCGCAAGAAAATGTAGCAGTGTTTTCCTGATTCGTAAAACCCACGATCGTAAAAAATCCAACATTCAACCAGACTATGTTGGCCTGGAGTGCGGTGACTGCTACGTTTACGGTGCCGGCATGGATCTAAATGGACACTTTCGCAACCTGTCGAGCATTCACTTTGTAGCAGGCAAGCCGTAGTGCAGGCCGTGATTGGCGGTAGCGGTTTGTATGCGTTGAACCCCGAGTTTCGAATCGATCGCAGCCATATGCGAGATACCCCCTATGGTGAAATTTCAGCCGAATTAAAAATTGGCGAACTGAACGGACAGCGCATCGTATTTTTAGCTCGACACGGAGAGTCGCACCAAATACCACCACACCGTATCAATTATCGGGCCAATCTCTGGGCGTTACAGCATTTGGGTGTGGAAAGCATTATTGCCGTGAACGCGGTCGGTGGCATTGATGCGCCGCCTAAGAGCCTGGTCATTCCCGATCAGATTATTGATTACAGCTCTAACCGCGAACAGTCATTTTTTGATGCTGATAAAGGCGAAGCAGGGCATGTCGACTTTACTTATCCCTATAGCGAAACTTTGCGTAAACGCATAATTGCGGCCGGCCAGAGCAGTGATATTGAACTCACTCAATCGGGTACTTACGGCTGTACCAATGGGCCAAGATTTGAAACCAGAGCCGAGATACAAAAAATGCAGAGAGATGGCTGCAGCATCATCGGCATGACTGGAATGCCAGAAGCCTGCCTGGCGAGAGAACTCGATATGGATTACGCTTCGATCGCACTGGTGGTGAACTGGTGTGCGGGAATCAAAGACTCGATCCTCGATATGGAGCAAATTACAAAGACGCTGGATCAGGGAATGAAAACCGTCCTTCGACTAATCAATACCCTGCTGGCACAGAACGATCGATGAATTATTGCAGCCAGTGTGGAAAAACTGTGAGCTCAAAAATACCCGAAGGGGATAATCGCGAGCGATATGTTTGCGACTCCTGTAAAACCATTCACTATCAGAATCCGAATAACATCGCGGGCGCGATTCTAACCTGGCAGGACAAGGTTTTACTGTGCAAAAGGGCCATTGATCCGCGCTATGGCCAGTGGACTCTACCGGCCGGATTTATGGAGAATAATGAGACAGTCGCACAGGCCGCGGCGCGTGAATCCATGGAAGAAGCCAATGCCCGGGTGGGCGCTTTGAAGTTGTTCGGGGTCTTCAGCATGCCTTATTTATCGCAGGTTTACCTGATGTTTACTGGTAGCCTGATATCCGACGACATAGCTCCCGGCGCTGAAAGTCTCGAGGTGGAGTTATTTACCAGGGATCAAATTCCCTGGCAGGAAATAGCCTTTCCGGTTATGAGCCACAGCCTGGAATTGTTTTTTAGATTTGGCGCAGACTCCGGCAAGGTACACCATGCGTGGTTTAGCCGTAGCCCCGATCGTGAAGTCAAAATTCATTTTGAAAGTTAGCCCCGGTATCGGAGGCCGGGATGACGAAGGCCCGGAGGCCGAAATGATGCCACCGGGGTTGCAGATATTACAACTGACCTGAATACATCTAGATGAATAGTTTCAAGAGCAATAGAGGAAGTCAATTTAGTCAGCTGGCCCAACGCCTGGACTCGCAATCAGCCGATGCCTGGCAGGTACATGAACAGGCCATGCAAATGAAACAGCGCGGCGAAGATGTTGTTATCCTCTCGATCGGAGACCCGGATTTCAGGACTCCCGATCCTATTATAGATAATGCGGTAAGCCATATACGGGTGGGTCGAACTCATTATTCTCCCGCCCTCGGTGAACTCAGCCTGCGGCGAGCTGTGGCAGATTATGAAACGCGAACCTCACCCCACCCCTGTAGTGCCGACCAGGTCTCGGTATTTCCCGGTGCAACCTCGGCCCTGTTTTCGGTTTTGAGTTGCCTGCTGGATGCTGGCGATGAAATTATTATTACCGATCCCTGGTATGTAGGTTATGGGCCCATCCTGAAAGCACTCGACGTTAAGCTAAATA
>JAPUFZ010000025.1 GCA_027293245.1 Gammaproteobacteria bacterium | reverse complement strand
ACGGCAGGATCGCGTATGGCTGGTGTACTGGCTGTTTGCGACCGTTTCTCTCGGTTTCCTGTTCATTGGTTTGCAGGCTTTGGAATACTCGCACGCATACTCGGAGCTTAATTTGCGTATCGACTCGGGCATTTACGGCAGCACCTTTTATATGTTAACAGGCTTTCACGGATTCCACGTCACCATGGGTGCTATCATGCTGACGGTCATCATGATTCGCTCGATGAAGGGTCATTTCACCCCGGAGAATCATTTTGCCTTTGAAGCGGTTGCCTGGTACTGGCACTTTGTAGACGTGGTCTGGTTGGGGCTGTTTATATTTGTTTACTGGCTTTAAACGACACTCTCAATGCAAACTAAAAACACGGCTTTACGCCGTGTTTTTTTTGCTTCGAATTTTGGCAAGGGACAGAACTGAAGGTCGTCGATCGTCCACTGAAAAGTGACGTTCCAGGCGATCCGTAACCATGAAGATATTTTAGCGTCAGGTCCTATTGAAATTATATTAGTTTGGCTTGAAACTTTTCACACTTTAGCGCATTAATCACCTATGTTTACAGTATCCCTGTTTTTTTAGGAGATTAAATAAATGGCTGACTTAATCGAAAATCCAATGGGACTCGATGGCTTTGAATTTGTCGAGTTTGCTTCTCCAACGCCGGGTACGATTGAACCAGTATTTGAGATGCTGGGATTTACTGCCGTTGCCCGGCACCGGTCGAAAAACGTGACGCTTTATCGGCAGGGAGACATCAATTTTATTCTTAACCAGGAAAAGAACTGTTATGCCTCTTTTTTTGCTGAAGAACATGGTCCCAGTGCCTGTGGCATGGCATTCAGGGTCAAAGATAGCCATGCGGCCTATGAGCGTGCTCTGAAGCTGGGGGGGCAACCAGTCGAGATACCCACCGGGCCCATGGAACTTCGATTACCGGCTATCAAAGGTATCGGCGGCGCACCGCTTTACCTGATCGATAGATACTCGAAGGGGCACAGTATTTATGATATAGATTTTGAATTTTTTGCGGATGTTGATCGTTATCCTGTTGGATGTGGTTTCCATACAGTCGATCATCTGACCCATAATGTTTATCGTGGCCGTATGGAATTTTGGGGCAGCTTCTATGAAAAATTATTTAATTTCCGGCAAATTAGATTTTTTGATATCAAGGGTGAATATACCGGACTGCACTCCAGGGCGATGACCGCCCCGGATGGTAAAATCCGTATTCCACTGAATGAAGAAGCCTCGCAGGCTGTTGGCCAGATTGAAGAATTTCTGATGGCTTATAACGGCGAAGGCATCCAGCATATCGCGCTCGGTTGTGACGATCTTATATCCTGTTGGGATGCACTTAAAGCCCGGGGTATTCCCTTTATGACGGCTCCTCCCGCTTCTTATTATGAAATGCTGGATGTGCGTTTGCCGAATCACGATGAGCCAGTTGACCAACTCAGGACCAGGGGTATCTTGCTCGACGGTTCAACAGATGATGGGGATAAACGATTGCTGCTGCAGATATTTTCGGAAGCAATGGTAGGGCCGGTATTCTTTGAATTCATTCAGCGCAAGGGAGACGAAGGTTTTGGTGAAGGAAATTTCAAGGCCTTGTTTGAATCGATGGAACGTGATCAGCTGAGGCGTGGCGTACTGCAGTCGCATGAAACCGGGACTATTACAAAGGGTTAAGCTATGAAAATTCAAAAAATTCATCATGTTGCCTATCGTTGCAATAATGCCAGGGAAACAGTCGAATTTTACCGGGATGTAATGGATATGGACCTGGTACTCGCGATTGCCGAAGACGAGGTACCTAGCACTAAGGAGCCGGATCCCTATATGCATATTTTTCTGGATGCAGGAATGGGTAATGTCCTGGCCTTTTTCGAGGTTCCCAATTCTCCACCGATGGGACGCGATACCAATACACCGAAATGGGTACAGCATATCGCTTTTGAGGTTGCGGATATGGATGCACTGCTTGCAGCCAAACAACAGGTCGAGGCGCATGGTCTCGACCCTATTGGTCCAATCGACCATGGTATTTTCAAATCCATATATTTCCTTGATCCCAGTGGTCACAGACTGGAACTCACAGCCAATGTAGGAACCGTAGAAATGATGGAAAAATTACACCAGGTTGCGCCGTTAATGGTAGAGGAATGGGACCTTACCAAGAAGGCGCCCCGTCATGCCGCCTGGTTACACGAGGGTGAGTTTGGAGTAAACAAGTGAAGTTGGCGTCACTGAAAAAAGATAGGGATGGTTCACTGGTTGTTGTCTCAAACGACCTGACACGGATGATATCTTCTGCTCCTATTGCCGAGACCCTACAGGATGCCCTGGATAACTGGGAAAGACTGTTTCCAGATCTGAGGAATTTGTACCAATCACTCGAGTCAGGCGCCGTGAGTGGTGAGCCTTTCGATGAGTCCCAGTGCAGTTCACCTTTACCCAGGGCTTATCAATGGGCTGATGGCTCTGCTTATGTCAATCACGTGGAACTGGTGCGAAAAGCGCGTGGCGCAGAAATACCAGAGAGTTTCTGGACCGACCCTCTGATGTATCAGGGCGGCTCAGATAGTTTTCTTGATCCACATGCAGCGATAGTGATGCCGGCAGACGAAGAACTGGGGATCGATTTTGAAGCTGAAGTTGCCGTCATTATCGATGATGTACCGATGGCTGTGAGTGCCGGGGAGGCGTTGCAATACATCAGACTGGTAATGCTGGTGAATGATGTCTCGCTACGAGGCCTGATTCCGGGCGAGCTAGCTAAAGGTTTTGGGTTTTTCCAGTCAAAACCCTCGAGTGCTTTCAGTCCTGTTTGTGTTACCCCCGATGTTCTGGGAGATGCCTGGCGTGACGGTAAACTACATCTGCCGTTGAGATCAATTTATAACGGAGAAGTCTTCGGTACACCAGACGCTGGTGTGGACATGACTTTTAATTTTGCTGAATTGATCGCCCATGCGGCGAAATCGAGACCGCTCGCTACGGGTTGTATCATTGGTTCCGGTACCGTCTCGAACAAGTTAGATAATGGCTGGGGCAGGCCGGTAGCGCAAGGGGGCGTTGGCTATAGTTGTATCGCAGAGCTTCGCATGATTGAGACTATCGAACAGGGCACTGCAAAAACTAATTTTATGAAGTTTGGCGATACCATCAGAATAGAAATGCTGGACCAGGATGATAATTCAATCTTTGGTGCGATTGACCAACGTGTCGAGAGGTTGTAAGTTGGATCAGGACTTGTTATGTGCTAGCACATAACAAGTCCTGATCCCATGGCTTACATGGTTTTAGGCGACGAATGTGGCTTTTATCGATTTGAATGCATTCTTTTCGATTTGTCGAATGCGCTCGGCAGAGACACCGTATTCATCGGCTAATTCATGCAATGTCGCTTTCGAATCATTTAACCAGCGCCGCGTCACTATCGTTTTGCTGCGATCATCCAGTTGTTCCAGAGCTTCGCTAAGCTGCTGATGATTCTGTTGTTCGGAATCATTAGCCTCGAGGGTTAATTCCGGCGATGGCGTGCTGGAAACCAGGGTGTTTTCAGGCGCCAGATAGGCTGAATCATCGTCGTCATCGCTATTCATGCTAAATCCGACATCCTGGTTGTTGAGTCGGTTCTCCATTTCCATAACATTTTCCCTGGTGACACCCAGGGTCTCGGCGACGTGTTCGATTTCTTCCGGTTTAAACCATCCGAGGCGAGTTTTTTGACTACGCAATTTAAAAAATAACTTGCGCTGTGCCTTGGTTGTGGCAATTTTGACGATACGCCAGTTTTTTAAGATGTATTCGTGAATTTCAGCTTTAATCCAGTGTACCGCAAATGACACCAGTCGCACGCCGACTTCGGGTCGAAATCGTTTTACCGCTTTCATCAGGCCTATATTACCTTCCTGGATCAAATCGGCGACGGACAATCCATAACCAGAGTAGTTGTTAGCTACTTTAATAACGAATCGAAGGTGTGGCAGGATTAATTTCTGCGCCGAGGCAATATTACCGGTTTCCTGTAAATCGGTTGCCAGGCTTTGTTCTTCCTCAAGACTCAATATCGGCACGCTCCTTGCCGCCCGAATGTACGCATCCAGGTTTGAGGTGCCAAGTAGTACCGGCAATGTGTTGCCTGTATTGACTAGTTCTGTGCTCATAAATATCCTCAAAATATGATTTTTTAGCACTCTATCTATTCGAGTGCTAAACATTAGAACATATATTATAGCAATAGTTCAAGCCTATTTATCAGTTTATTAACAAATATTAATATAGTAATAAAATAGTAGGTTTCAGGGGTTTATATGGGTGTGCTCGAGTTCATGGCTTCGTTTTGGCGCTTGATATTGACCAGGGTTTCGATGCGATTGAGTAAATCAGCTTCATCGATGGGTTTAGTAATAAAATCGTTAGTGCCGGCGCCAAAGATGCCGGTGAAGTCGGTTTTTTCGTCGTCACCTGGCATCATAGTTATGAGCAGCGTGGGCAGGGTCAAATAGTCAAATTTGAGTTCATTACGCACGGTTTGAATGAGTTCATAGCCATTCATAGGGCTCGACATCATTATGTCCGAAATCAATACATCAACGGTACATTTGTTGTTTCTGGCGGCATCCTGTTTCAGGTATTCCAGGGCATCCCAGGCATCGTTGAAATGTTTGCATTCAATATTGTTTTTATCCAGTATTGCATTCGTAATCGCGATCGAAGTCGGACTTTTGTCGACATATACGACTTTAACTGGTATTTCTGAATCTTTGCCGATGAAATTAAGAATGAAATTTACCAGTGATTGATGCCCTTCGGCCTTGTCAAAATAGGCAGTGACTGCTCTGCTATCATCCATGTCTTCGCCAAGAATTCGATTATCGGGATCACCGGATACGACAAATATAGCGGTGTCGCGATTTTTCGGCGATTTGCGGATATGCTCAATCAGGCTATAGCCATCCATGTCGGGTAAAGCGATGCCGGTGGTGATAATTTCAAATTCGAAACGCTTAACTGCTGTGCGTGCTTCCTTGGCCGTACCGCAGGCGATGATGTCGAGCTCGGGCATCTGCCTGAGGATTTCCTTGTATAGTAT
Source organism: Gammaproteobacteria bacterium (assembly GCA_027293245.1). Lineage (GTDB taxonomy): Bacteria > Pseudomonadota > Gammaproteobacteria. The sequence goes on along the minus strand of JAPUFZ010000025.1, from coordinate 3,257 downwards.
TGTTCGGGTTGAATCCGACGAATCTATCAACAGTAGGCGGCGTTTTTTGAACATGAATTGGTACGAGGCTCCTTACCCTCAGGTCGGTTCAATTTGATTCAGGTGCCGGGCTACAGCGATCCAGGAGCCTGTTAAGCCTAGCAGGGTACTAGAACTGACCAGGATGATAAAGTCCTGAAAAGTAAAAGTAATTAACATCAAGTCGGCCTGATAAAGCAGGTTTAATCGGTTCAGCGGACCGGCGATAGCCAGGTAGCCGATCTCGACGATTAACCATGACATGAGTCCACCCAGCAACCCATACCAGATGCCACCATAGAGAAACGGCCGGCGAATAAATGCATTGGTAGCGCCAATCAATTTAGTGACAATGATCTCCTGACGACGATTCTGGATATCCAGTCTAATGGTATTGCCAATGACCAGTAAAACTGCGATGGAAAACAGGATAGTGACAATGACAACAGATCGTTTTGCAATTTCCAATATAGTATAGAGTCTTTCCAGCCACTCGGTGTCAAGTTTTGCAATTTTAACTTCGGGCATAGCCTGCAAGGCATTTAACAGGTTTTTAACAGCGAAGGTATCGGCGCTACTAACAGGCTCTACAATGATGGTGTGCGGCAGGGGATTGCTCGACAGGGTATCGATACTTCTACCAAACCCGGATGTTTCGCGGAAAGCTTGCAGAGATGCCTGCCTGGAAATGAATTCAGTCGACACAACATTGCCGGTTTTTGAAATCGCACGCTCGAGGGCCCTGGCCTTTTGTTCGCTTAGCTTGATATCGAGATACAGGGTGATTTGCGTAGTCGAGCGAATATCGCCCGACATGGCGTTAATATTTTTTAGAAATAAGTAAAAGCCTCCGGGTAGTGACAGCGTGATTCCGATGACGGCGACTGTCATTATTGTGGTTATCGGTGAATGGTAAATCTTGCCAAGGCTGAACACCAGGGACTGTATGTGATGCAGCAAATATGCGACCAGCTTGTTTGAGGTAGCTGGGCGGCCACGGCGCCTGTTGCTGGTTCTCATCGATCACCAGTTCCCGGTGCTGAATTCATTTACCTGTGGTGATCTGAACCCGCCAACTTCTTGGTCGTACTGGTCTCTGTTGAGGTCGTTGTGGATCATTTTTCCCTGATTCAGAGTCAGCACGGGTTTTTGCAATTCATCGATCAGAATGAGGTCGTGGCTTGCTACCAGCACCGATACGCCGACCTGGTTAAAGTCGAGGAAAATTTGCATGATCTCACGTGATAGTACCGGATCCAGGTTACCCGTCGGTTCATCAGCGAGCAATAACATGGGTTTGTGTACCACGGCACGAGCTATGCCCACGCGTTGCTGTTCTCCGCCCGATAGCGTTACCGGCATTGATTTTTCCTTGTTTAACAAGCCTACCTTGTCCAGTGCTGCGCGAGTTCGCTTTGCTATTTCCTGGTGGCGATAGCCCTGGATAATCAATGGCATCGCTACATTGTCAAATACCGTGCGGTCAAACAGTAGATGATGCTCCTGGAAAATAATACCGATTTTACGACGCAGATAGGGCACCCGATGCCGTGATATAGTTTTCAGATTAATTTTGTCTAGCTGTGCGATTCCACGAGTTGGTTTTTCAATTAGTGAAATAATTTTGAGAAGGGTACTTTTTCCGGCCCCGGAGTGACCGGTCAGAAACGCCATTTCACCTTCAGCCAGGTGCAATGACACATTGCTCAGCGCATCGTAACCGCCAGGATATCGTTTTGTAACATTTTGAAACTCGATCATTGATGTATCAGCTGTCCTGGTCTAGCTCTGAGAGCAACGCATCGACAAATTCTTCACTATTGAATACCCGTAGGTCGTCGACTGACTCACCGACACCAATATAGCGTATGGGTAATTTCAGTTGTTCTGAAACACTGAATATCATGCCACCTTTTGCGGTTCCATCTAGTTTTGTCAGGGTGATGCCGGTAATGCCAATAGCCTGTTTAAAATGAATCGCCTGCGCAAGTGCATTTTGACCGGTACCCGCGTCAAGTACAAGCATGGTTTCGTGCGGTGCACTGGGGTCGAGCTTGCCCATAACACGTTTAATTTTTTCCAGTTCATCCATCAAATTATTTTGGGTGTGCAGGCGACCCGCGGTGTCGGCAATTAAAATATCGATATCCTTTGCCTGTGCCGATTTCAGTGCATCAAATATCACCGAGGCCGAATCGGCGCCTTGTCCCTGTTTGATGACCGGGATGTCAAGACGCGCGCCCCAGATCGCCAGTTGTTCTACCGCAGCGGCACGAAAGGTATCACCTGCCGCGAGCATGACTCGATGCCCCTGGTTTTTAAATTGCTGGGCGAGTTTGCCGACCGTGGTGGTTTTACCGGCGCCGTTAACACCAACCATTAAAATCACAAATGGTCTATGTTGTTTATCGATAGTGAGAGGTCTGGCATTCGGCAAAAGGATATCTGCCATGGACTGTTTGAGTGTTGCTAGAAGGCTGCTACTGTCTTTAAGCACATCGCGACTGGCCACCTGAACCAGGTTAGCAGTAATTTTCTGGGTGGCCTGTATGCCGACATCTGCCATTAGCAACTGATCTTCCAGCTGCTCGAGCAGGTCGTCGTCAATCGTCTTCTTTCCGAGTAAGATTGAAGCAATTCCCGAGGACAGGCTGGCCCCGGTTTTTGCCAGTTTTTGTTTCAGGCTCGTGAATAGCCCCTGTGGTTTCTGCTCCACAGTATGATTGTTTTTCTGACTCGATTTGAAGCCAAACATAGCTTTTCCCGGGATCGGAATTTCAGGCACAATATGCTAACAGAAAGCGGTCGATTCTGTGCATACTCATTCCTGACTTTCACGAGTTGTAAGGATTTCCGGGGAAAGTCCTGGAGATGGCGCAGAGAGCACAAATCGTTCGAGACAGGAAACCGGAGCATCAATTCCAATGAGCAAGGTGAAACCACAGCAGCTAAGGATTATCGGCGGCATATGGCGTGGCCGTAAAATACCAGTTGCTGACATTGACGGACTGAGGCCGACTCCTGATCGAATCCGCGAAACCTTGTTTAACTGGCTGGCACTCGATTGTCCAGGCGCGAGTGTTCTCGACTGTTTTGCCGGCAGCGGTGTGCTTGGATTTGAGGCGCTTTCGCGTACCGCGAAGCAGCTGACGATGGTCGAAAGAAATCCCCTGGCCTGGAGTATTCTTCAACGGCAGATAGAGCGCTTCGAAAGTAATGCGATCACGCTGTTGTCGGGG
>JAPUFZ010000249.1 GCA_027293245.1 Gammaproteobacteria bacterium | reverse complement strand
TACAGTGAAACGCGTGACGCAGGAACTGGGTGGTAAATCCGCCAATATCATTCTTGACGATACCGACGTCGCGACTGCGGTTGCCGATGGGGTCAATTATTGTATGGGTAATAGTGGCCAGTCCTGTGATGCGCCGACCCGCATGCTGGTGCCGAATGCGCAGATGGATATAGCCATTGCCGCCGCGCGCGCTGCTGCAGAAGCGATTTCGGTCGACGATCCCGCACGCGAAGGTAATCATATAGGACCGGTTGTGAATCGCAGCCAGTTCGAGAAAATCCAGGGGCTGATACAGCGGGGAATCGATGAAGGAGCAACCCTGGTCGCAGGCGGTACTGGCCGGCCGGGGCATTTGCCGATTGGTTACTATGTAAAACCAACCGTATTTGCGAATGTCGATAACAACATGACGGTGGCACGCGAGGAAATATTCGGACCGGTGATATCTATTCTAGGCTACGACGATGAAGATCAGGCCATTGAAATCGCTAACGATACCGATTACGGGCTCGCGGGTTATGTCAGTTCCGGTAATATGGAACACGCGACCGCGGTGGCAAGACGCATTCGTGCCGGGCAGGTTGCAATCAATTATACCGCTGGTACGGCAGGCACACCATTTGGTGGTTACAAACAATCGGGTAATGGTCGCGAAAAGGGCAGGTGGGGCCTGGTGGAATTTCTTGAACTAAAGGCGATTACCGGTTCAATGGCGGGATAGTAACGTGGTGTGAAGTGAGAATGATATTTTGGAGGATTTGAAATGAAAGTAATTGTAGTAGGTGCAGGCGGTGGATATGCCGCGCGGTATCCGCATCAATGCGGTAAGCCCCGGCCTTTTGCAGGTCTCTGTTGATCGTTACGACGGATTCTTTCCGGGCCACGAAGCCGTTTCCTCGGAGCGGGTCGGTTTGGCTTATTGTAAAAGTGTTGAGGGAGTTGTTAATGGTCAGGTCATAATTGTTGCCTGATTGAAAAAAGCCCAGGGAAGTTCTGCAGGCCGACGGCAACCAGTTCGAATATTTGAAATTGTCCGAGGTATATTCCGGTCTCGACTCGAAATTGTTCGAGCAACAGTATGGATCGCACGCGGATGAACATGAGACATCCCTGATGCTGCACATCGCACCCGAGGTGGTTGATATGAACAAGGCAGTCGATGACGGTGCCGAAGGCGAGGGCAAACTGAGCAGGGTGCGCGGTGAGGGAATATGGTCGGAGTCGGGGGTTTATGGCCAGGCGACTCTGGCTAATGCGAGTAAGGGAAAACTGGTGGCGAATGCGATGGTTGAATCTGCGGTGCGGGGTATTCTGGCAATGTAATCAGTCATCGAGTGCCTCAAGTGTAGCAGCGAGCAGGTCTTCCTGGTCCTGCGACAATGGCATTAACGGTGATCGTACAGGACCAGCATCGAATCCGCGTAAACGGCTGGCAGCTTTCACTTTGGCAATATAATTGCCCTCCCAGATATACAAGAGCGATGGAATCATCGTCGACCATAGCGCCATGGCAGCCATCAAATCGCCATTTTCGACTAGCTCGTAGAGTCGAACGGATTCGTGCGGCATGTAATTTGTAGCACCCCAGATAGCGCCGGTCGCACCCGCCATGAGGGCGAACACGGTCGTCGGGTCGGCACCGTTGAGTACCTTGTGGCCCGTTTGTAAATATGCCTGGTGCGTAGAGAGATCACCGGCACTGTCCTTGATGTAGTTAAAATTCGTCAGTTCATTGAGTCGCTTTAACAGGTCGACGGATATGCCAACGCCGGTAGTCTGTGGAATGTTGTAACCGATGATATCGGTATCGACCGCGGCGTCGATGCGACGGTAAAATTCAAACAATCCATCGTCGTCTTCAGGACCCTCGAGATACGGCGGTAAAACCATCAATGCGTCAGCGCCGAGCGCCTCGGCATGTTGAGAACGCTCGATCACCTCGTCGATATTGAGCGCCGAGGTCTGGCAAATCAGATGACAGCGACCGTCGATACGAGCAGCGCCCAGTTGGTAGAGCTTATTGCATTCCGCCTGCGTCAGGTACGGGTGCTGGCCGGTACCGGCGCCCAGCACCAGGCCGTGAACACCGGTGTCAATATAGATGTCGATCAAGTCTTGCCAGCGTGCATAATCGACGCTGCCGTCTTCATGCATGGGTGTTTGCATTGCCAGGTTGATACCTTTTAAGTCACTCATAACCAGGTTCTCAAAGATTGATGTTTATACGGCGAGGCCGATTTTTCGGCCGTCATGAAACGCGTAGGGTGCCGAACGCGGTGCAGCGCAATCGCCGATGACATGATAAATGATAGTGCTGCTATTCAGCGCCAGCTCAATATCATTGCAGGCCATATTGGTGGTTGCAGTCACCAGCGATGTGGCTGCCACATGGCCCACCGACCCGTCCAGTAACGAACGGACTTGCGCACCGTCAGCTTGCCATCGCTCGATGACCGATTCAACCATGAAGCGGGCGCCGGCTTTGCTCAGGCTGCTACGAACCTGAAAGTCGGCGGTGGTGCGTGTGAGTTCCTTAGCAATGTAGGCGTCCGGTGTGACAATAGTGACCTGGTGGCCTTTATCGAGCAGGTAGAGCGCAGTTCCGGTACCTCGCCAGTTGCCACCCTCATCAAGCAGGATAACCGCATTATCGAGCGTGGCCTGATCGCGCAACACTTCTTCGCAGGACCAGACATTGCCGTGATTAAGGCCGGGTAGCTGGTCTTCTGCCGGTAACCAGCGTTGACGCGCGAGGCCGTCGGGCATGGAGCCGGTCGCCAGGATAACTTCGTCAGCGCCGAATTCGATCACATCCTGGTCATCCATCGGTGAATAATACTGTACATCGACCCCCAGCTTTTCGAACTGGCGCAGGTACCAGTGCATCAGTTCAGTAATCTGTCCGCGCCGGGGCGCCAGTCCGGCAAGGCGAAACTGGCCACCGAGATCGCCGAGGGCTTCGGTCAGTGTCACGTTGTGACCCCGTTCGGCCGCAACTCGAGCTGCCTCCATGCCGGCCGGGCCACCGCCGACCACGAGAATCTTTTTAACGATTTTGGCAGTTTCAAAGCGGTCACCACCCCATTCGAACTCACGTCCGGCCGAGGGGTTTACCAGGCAGGATATCCAGTAGTCGCGCGAGCGCCTGCCCCAGCACATCTGGTTACAGGAAATGCAGCCGCGAATGTCTTCGGCGCGGCCTTCCGCTGCCTTATTGGCCAGATGCGGGTCGGCAATTTGTCCGCGGACAATTGACACCATATCGGCATCACCGCTGGCAATCACATAGTCGGCGTTCTCGGGTGTGCGAATATGGCTCTCGGCGGTCACCCGGGTATTATTCACCACCGATTTGAGTGCCGCGGCCAGCGGAACACCGAGTTTTTCGGCGTGCACGAAGGTCGGCATCACCTTGTCGTAGTCGATGTAGTTTCCCGAGCCGCATGACACATAGTCGAGCTCGCCGGTTTGGTCGTGCAGGGCGATAACTGCCTGAAAATCTTCCAGCGTCATCGCGAAGGGTGTCGACTCCGAATAACCGATCGACATGCCAATGATAAAGTCCTCGCCGCAGGCTTCACGAATGGCATAGATTATCGAAATCGATAGACGCGTGCGGTTTTCAAGTGAGCCGCCCCAGTCGTCATGCCGATGATTAGACCAGCTTGACCAGTATTGATCGAGCAGGGAATGGTAGGCGGCAAAAACATCGACACCGTCGAAGCCTGCCTTTTGGCATCGTTTGGCGGCGCGGGCAAATGCTTCGATAATCTCTTCTATCTCCTGAATCGACATTCGATGGCTGCCATCCGAGTCGTGGTATGACGGCAAACCCGAGGGCGACCAGTTTGGCGCGAATGACAGGTCGGCATCACCATGCTGACCAACATGGTAGAGCTGTTGCAAAATGACGCTGCCGTGTTGATGAACGGCATCGGTAATGCGGCGAAAGTGCGGTATCACGGTATCGTCATCATGGCGAAAATTTCCGCGTGTCAACACCGCGGTGCGATGCACCGGCATTGGTTCGACCACGATCATCGCCGTACCACCGATGGCGCGTTCCTCATAATAGGCGCGGTGCCTCTCTGTCGGCAGACCCTGTTCGGCCATGTTGGCGGTGTGGGCGCCGAATACGATGCGGTTTCGCAGTGTTTTGTGGCGCAACTCGATGGGCTGGAACAGTTTGGTAAATGGGTTCATATCGCCTGCATGGTGGTAGTCTGTGGTCAATATACCTGTTGTTTCAGCCTGCGCAAAAGGATATATTTTCCTGTCTTCTTTTTGGAGAGCCTGGTGGCATCAATATCCCCTGTCGTCCTGGTAACCGGCGCCAGCAGCGGCATTGGCGGGGCGTTTTACGATAGCTTCGAACAAACGCCGGCGCCTGAAGATATCGCACAAACCGTTTTGTTTGCCCTGCAGCTACCCAGGCATGTGGAAATAGCTTAGCTGGCAGTATTGCCGGTTTCGTAATCTGCCCGATTAGAGTAACTTATGCAGCAACTCAAGGCAGGGCTATTGCGATGAAACTCAAACACATCAAAACCTGGGTCACGGTGCCGCC
>JAPUFZ010000248.1 GCA_027293245.1 Gammaproteobacteria bacterium | reverse complement strand
ATACTAATTCAATCGAGCATCAAATCTGAATGATTAAAAAAATTCTGGTAGCAACCGATGCATCGGCTGCATCGAATCGTGCAGTCAGTATGGCGGCCTATATGGCTGCGTGTCACGAAGCTGAACTGCTAATACTGCACGTTATCATGGATATGCAATTACCCACATTGTTAAAGAAAGCACCTGAACTGGAAGAGTTTGCGAATAAGCGGGAAGATATTCTGAGGCAGGTGGCAGAAACCATATTGCACGAAGCCGAGGTCCGCGCAAAAAGCGGCGGCGCGAAGAAGGTACAAACCGCAATTGGCAGTGGCGACCCGGCCTCCAGTGTCATTGGTTTTGCCAAGCGAAGAAATATCGACACCATAGTCGTCGGCACGCGGGGCCTGGGCAAGGTCAAGGAAATACTAATGGGCAGTGTATCGCGCAAGATTGTGAATAGTGCCGAGATCAACTGTTTTATCGTCCGCTAGGCTTTTCCCGCGCTCGCTATTCGGGTACCGGGATATCACGAACTCGTGACTTGGTCGGGTCATAAAAAGGAAATGGAACGACTTTCGCGGGTAAACGTTTTTGCTTGCCATCGAGTTTGCCGACTTCAACTTCAGTGCCGATTTCACTGTATTCCACGGCTATGCGGCACAGGGCGAGGTTTTTGCGCAGTATCGGCGATCTCACCGCGCTGGTAATTTCCCCAACCTGATTACGGCCGATGTTGACGCAATCACCATTGGCGGCAAGCTCATCACCGTTGAGTTGAAGCCCGACCAGCAGGCGCTGCGGGTTGGCCTTGCGTTTAACCAGGGCATCGCGACCGATGAAGTCGTCTTGTTTGGTTTTCAGTGGCACGGTAAAGCCAATACCCGCTTCATAAGGATCAGTTTGATCGCTGAACTCATAACCCGCAAAGATTAAGCCGGCTTCGATGCGCAACATGTCGAGTGCCTCGAGTCCCAGCGGTGTTAAACCATAAGATTTGCCGGCCTCCCAGATTTTATCCCAGACTATGGGTGCGTCCCTGGGGTGACAGAACACTTCGTAACCCAGCTCGCCGGTATATCCGGTTCGCGATACGATGATAGGAATACCGAGTTCATCGCCGAAGCGGCCAATAGAAAAGCGAAACCACTCAAGTTCCTCGACTGTCGCCTGATCGGGCCGGGTCCAGATAATCCCTTTGAGAATATCGCGGCTGTTAGGACCCTGAACCTGCAGGTTGTGCAACTGGTCAGTCGAATTTCTCACCCAGACATTAAGTTTCAGATTCTCGGCCTGCTCACGCAACCAGATGCCGCTTTCATCACTGCCTCCGATCCAGCGGAAGTTATCCTGACCCAGGCGGAAGACCGTGCCATCGTCTATCATGCCGCCATTTTCATAACACATCGCGGTGTACACTACCTGGCCAATCGCGAGGCGGCGAATGTTACGCGTTACACAGGTTTGCATCAACAGTTCGGCATCGGGCCCGAGAACTTCGTACTTGCGCAGTGGCGATAGATCGATCACCACAGCAGCCTCACGACATGCCCAGTATTCGTCGATCGCACCATGTTTGGTATAGCTATTGGCAAGCCAGTAGCCTGCGTACTCGGTAAAGTTTCGGGTATGTTCCAGGGTTCTTGGATGAAATCCGGTTTCTTTGGTTAATTGTTTCTCTGCATCAGTAGTCATCCTATAGGCCATCGCTTTGTTAAATGAATTCTTTTCTGAATAAATGCGCATATGTATATCGGTTGGGTCCCAGCCATTGGCCGGGTCGACATCACAGGGGCAGGCGGAGGATACGCATATCATGTCTTTCAGTGCCCGCATCAATACGTAGTCACCGGGGCGTGACCAGGGCTCATCAAAGTGCATTTGATTGGCATCGTCTATATTGGTGTTAAAAAACAGGTTTATTGCCATCCATCCAGGGCGAGACTGTATACCGAAGGGTTGCAAGGCCCGGTTAAAGTTTTCGGAACAATTCACATGCCCCGGGTAACCCAGGTCGTCGTAGTACTTGGCGGTACAGGCGGTGCCAAAACTATCGTGTCGCCCACAGGTATCGCGGATAAGCTCGACCAGGGGCTCGAAATCCTGGGTATAAAATTTTGCCAGTAGTCCCGGAGCCGGGTAAGAAGCCCCTACTACGTGCCGAGTGCTGGTGGCGTCCAGGCAGCGCTCCAGTCCCTTGTCCAGTGCCGCCAGGTCGAAACACTGGAAATCGGAACACTGGCGACCTTCAACATCGATAATTTGAATGTATTGCCCAGCTTTAACTTCATAAGCAAAGGCGGTGCGGGCCTCAATACAAATGTCGCTTATGGGATCAGCCAGGGGGTCAGGCAATCGAACTATGCGATCATCAGTCTCTGGTTGTTGTCGATGAACAAAAATGATCAGATCGGTAACGGTATTTTGCAGGCTGACTAACATGGGCTCACCAGGTGCTGCTACAACACAGGTAACATCTTCATTTGCGGTGTATCGAACCGTATCTCCAGGTGGGGATTGTTCGCTAAAAACCCTGATACTTTGTGCTGAATCCAGTGAGATATTGCGGTAATCCAGAATCCGCGCCAGCTTGATAGCGCTGGCGTTAACACCACTTAATATACCTTTGAACCCCTCGGCCTGGCCATTGGCGTCAGCCCCAATAAGTTGCATGTCGCTCCTGCCCTGCCTGTCAAATACAGTGATTTCACCGAGTTGCATACCCTCAGGATTAACCAATTGGAATTCGTCACCGGCAATGAGTTCTATCGTGGTAACCCCTCCTGCACGAACGACATAGCGTTCGATATTGGGGGGCAAGGTATTCAGTCCAGGTTCCAGAGTGCGAACCGGAGAGATAAATAGTGGCACATTCATAAAACTTTAGCCTTCGGTGTCAAGCAAATCATCGTGTACACCGTAGAGGTGATTTTTAATCGTTTGGACCGCCTTGTTGGCATCGCGTGAAGCGATAGCCTGGTAAATTTCACGGTGTTGATTATTGTAATAATCGATACGTTCGGGTGTTAGCAGCCTGGCTTTCATCAAACGCCATTGCGAATAGCGGCGTACTTCGCTAATTCGATCATAAACCCAGAGCATCAACTTGTTTTTAGAGCATTGGGCAAGGGCCATGTGGAAGGCAGTATCGGCGATGGCAAATTTTTCCGGATCGCCGCCACAATCCTCACATTGACGCAAAGCGATGCGCAACTCTTCCAGATCCCGGTGACTGGCATTGGAAATCGCCAGTCGCACCATTTGCGGTTCGATAGCGATGCGCACTTCGACCATTTCGAGTGGGCTGGTAATCGCCGAGATATCGTGTTGATTGCTGGGTTCCCTGTGAGTGACATAGGTTCCGCTGCCGACCTTGCGGGTGACCAGGTGCTGTTGTTCGAGAATTTGCAGCACGGTTCTGATGGTGCCTCGTGATACCTTGAATTCCTCGGCCAGGTTGCGTTCCGCCGGCAAGCGTTCTTCGTGGGCAAACTGACCTTCGAGAATCATGCGGCGCAACTGTGATACGACGTTTGTGGCGGTGACACCCAGGCGCGTCGTGGTGCCTGTTGAACCTGGTTTCAGATCGATACCAGACAAACCTGGGTTTCCGTATTGCTCTGTACTCATTGCCAAGCTCCAACCAAACCAAATATATAATCTTGGTACTATCAATTGGTACAATTTTGCCTTCTTTAGAGATCGAAATCAAGCCTTTTAGGGTGCTGTATGGGTGGATACTGGGTAAATTTGATTTCATCTATGCAACCCTTGAAGAAAACTGGCTAGCATTGGAAATCTAGTGCTGAAAGTCATATTATGCCTTCAATAATATCTAGTAACTAGTTGTATTTAAGGAATTAAATAAATTTTATGCAACGCGCAAAACCTCGAATCGTGTTCCCTCAGGCCCCGTAAAAGTAACTTCCAGGAAACCCGGCAATAATGATTATTGGAAATTGGTCTAATGGATTGATAGAAATTTAACTGAATTGTACAAAAAATAAGATTTAGGTATTGTAATGGATCAATAGTTGGGTATACCATTGTCGTCATATCGGTTAATACCTGGCTAATAATAACGCAGCAATTGATGCGCAGGGTAACTGCGACAACAGCCTGTGAGGTCGTCCGAAATAATTATCAAACGTCATTAGCAGGAGCGGATGAGTTACAACGAAAGATTTGTTCAATCAGAAATTCCTAAAATAACGAATGGAGTATAAATATGACTGATTTACAAGCATACGTAGAAGCACCAGGCCGCGCAGATCTGGTCAGCCAGGTCAGCGAAAAGATAAAGGAAACCGGTGTCGATTATATTTACTACCAGTTCGTCTCGGTTACCGGCCGAATTATGGGTAAGGGTATTCCCGCTGCGCACTGGGAACGCCTGGCCGAAAAGGGCTTCCAGTTAGTTTACGGTTCAACCGCAAACCTGTTTGTCGACCGTCATGGAAATTACATAGGCTATGGCCCAGAGTCATGGGAGCTCATCGGCATTCCTGATCCGGAAACTTTCTGTCAGTTGCCCTGGGACAAACGCGTCGGTCGTGTGTTCTGTACACTATTTCGAAATCGCGAAGAGCGTGAAAACCCGGGCGGCGCATTGTCTTCGGATTGCCGAGGAAACCTGCGTCGCATTCATCAGGAATTTCAGGATAAGCACGGTCTTGAAATGCGTTGTGGAACCGAGCCGGAAATGATGTGGCTGAAGCGCGGTGATGACGATAAGCCCAACGGTGGTGTTACCAAGCCGAACTGCTACCACATCGATCAGTTCGAAGAGCTGCGCCCCACTTTCATGAAGGTAATCGAGTATTCGCTGCAAATGGGCCTCGATATCATCCAGGGTGACCACGAAGATGCGCCGGGTCAGTTGGAATTGAATACACAATACGATGACGTACTGCGTAACGCAGACCGACTGACTACTTACCGACAAATTTGTGCGCAGGTAGCGCGTGAAGACAATTTGATCGCCTGTTTCATGTCGAAGCCATTTATGGGCGTGTCAGCGTCTGGTTGTCACCACAATATGTCGTTGTGGCGTGGTGGTGAAGATGTCGTCAATAAACTGGGATTTGACTCTCTGGCTGGTATGGATGGTTCGTTCACTTACCGGGTGGGTGGTGAGAATACATTTATGCCCGATCCTTCGATCGATGAGGTCGCACCAGGCCCGATTGGTCTGCAGTCGATCGGTGGCGTTATCAAGCACCTCGGTGCACTGACCGCGATTGGTTCTTCGACGGTTAACTCATACCGTCGCCTCTGGGATACCGGTTTCTGGGCGCCTATCTTTGCCGATTGGGGTTACCAGAACCGTACCTGTGCACTACGTGTGTCAGCTCCGGGCCGTTTCGAATATCGTTCGGTTGACTCGATGGTAAATCCATACTTGATGGGTACTGCGCTACTGAAAGCTTTCGACGATGGCATCGATAACAAACTCGACCCAGGCGAAGCTGAAGAGCGCAACATCTACGAGGCGATCGATGCCGGTAAAAACGTCAAGAAGCTGCCGATGTCACTGGGTGATGCCCTTGAAGAACTGCGCAATGACGAAGTTATCAAGTCGTCTATGCCGGGTGAGATGTACAGGGTATTCGAGCATTACAAACGCGATGAATGGGAGAGATACAACGCCACAGTCACCGATTGGGATTTGGAAACCTATCTTGATTGCCTGCCATAGGCACATTCAAAAACACTATTTAATTTAAGAGGAATAGCTTATGTGTGGTATTGCTGGACTGATCTGGAAGGGTGGTGCAAGCAGTGATATCGGTACCGAGATGACCCAGATGCTTCAGGCTCTGAAGCACCGTGGACCCGACTCAACCGGTTTTGCGCTGTATGGTAAACCTGAAAAAGGTTTGATGGTGTTGCGCTTCAAGGTGGCGGAACAGGAAGAAATGGCTACCGGTTTCGATATCCATCGGCAGGTGGTTGAGCGCAAGGCAGAGGTCGATTCGCGTCTCGAGGAGATGGGAGCCAAGGTTATCGAGGAACAGGCAGCGACCGAATACGCGTATCGATATCACTTCAAATTCGATGGTGATCTGAAGCGTTTGATCGATTACGTCGAAGATATAAACGCGGTTGAAATCCTCTCGGTGGGCACTGCACTGGAATTAATCAAAGATCTGGGCGATGCCGCCGAGGTTTCCGAGCAGTACGGTATCAAGGGCTTTGTCGGTACCCATGCGATTGGTCACACGCGCATGGCGACTGAGTCCGATGTCGATATTCGGTCCGCACATCCCTACTGGGCTTACCCGTTTAACGATGTATCGGTAGTTCATAACGGCCAGTTGACCAATTACTGGACCTACCGCCGTGACCTGGAACGTCGGGGACATCGATTCGTGTCCGACTGTGACTCTGAATTGATTGCGGTTTATATTGCCGACCGTATCGATCAGGGCGACGAACTCGAAGCAGCGATGGCACGTTCGATCGATCAACTCGATGGCGTATTTACCTACCTGGTGGCAACCAGCGACCAGTTGGGAATGGCAAAAGACGTGATGGGCGCCAAGCCCATGGTGTTGTACGAAAGCGATGAATTCGTCGGCCTGGCTTCCGAGGAAGTGGCTATCCGCAGTATATTCCCGCGTGAAATAGACACCTGGGATCCTTATGAGGGGGAGGTAAAAGTATGGGCAGCGTGAGTACATCCCATGACATGGGCTTGCACGAGGAGCACCTGGGTGGGCGGACCCAGCAGCGATTTTTCTCGGCCACCGAGGAAGAGAATTTCACCTATCCCTGGTCCTACGAAGTCGATTTTGAAAAATCAGCCGAATTCGATGCGGCCGATATGGAGATATCCGACATCAACCTGAAGATTCGCGAATTGATGAAATCGGGTCATGGGTCGATTACAGTCCTGAATCCGCGTGCCAAGCACTCACTCGGTGTCGGCATTCTGAATCGATTGAAGCTGAACTTCGAAGGTAGCCTCGGTTACTTCGGTTGCGGTTTAACCGACGGGGCCAATATTCACCTCTCCGGCCGGGTCGGCTGGTCCTGTGCTGAAAATATGATGGCGGGCACCATTGTTATCGAGAAGAATGCGGGTTCACTATTTGGCGCCGCGATTCGTGGCGGTGACCTGGTCTGTAAGGGTCAGGCCGGAGCGCGTGTAGGAATCGACCAGAAGGGCGGCACCATCATCGTTGGCGATAGTGTCGGAGCTTTTACCGGTTTCATGATGCAGCGTGGCCGCATGATCATCCTTGGCGACGCGGGCGACAACCTGGGTGACTCGATGTACGACGGCACAATCTTTGTGGCAGGAAAGATCGCCAGTCTCGGGGTTGACTGTGTCGAAACTGAAATGACGAATTTAGATCTTAGATACCTGCGCGGAAAGCTCGAGCTATACGGT
>JAPUFZ010000247.1 GCA_027293245.1 Gammaproteobacteria bacterium | reverse complement strand
TCAGTTTACCTGGCACCGGCGAACAGCCGGTGGCGCCGGTTTATGCAGATGGCGAAAAAACGGTCACTCTCAAGGGTGATAACATTGCCAACGAATTTATCACATTGGTAAATGAATATGTGGTTAGTCACTATTCGAAATAATCTATACCCTACCGGCTCGGAGGTTGGCTTGTTGGTATCTGGCTAAATTGGTTCGAGTGGCGGTGATAGCAGATTAAACAGGCGATTCATGTGATCGGCTGCTTCGATGCCTGATTCGGTTAAACCAGCATCACCAGTCAGCGACAAAATACCCTTTTGCGCTAAACGCTCTGCCGCTGCACTCACGCCAGGGTCGCCGCTTGAGCATAAATCGGCTACATCCAGAGACGAGTCCTGACTAATTCTCCTGAGCAAACTCAGTTCATCGATCAATTCTGGGTCGAGCTGCATTTCTCTACCTCCCTATGATGAATAGTCACTCTCCACCCATTATATCGCATCATGCCATCGCCTACTAAGGGCGCGCGAGTTCCTTGTCATCCTTTTCCGGCAACATCAGGTCTTTACGGGTAATACCCAGTAACAGCGCCGTCGTAGTAGCGACGTAAATTGATGAGTAGGTACCCACGATAACGCCGATGATCAGAGCCAGCGCAAAGGCATGGATTACCTCGCCGCCAAGGAAAAACAACGAAAATAGCACTAACAGAGTTGTCAATGACGTCTTCAAAGTACGGGAAATAGTCTGGTTAATCGATATATTGGTGATCTCTTCGGCAGATTTTTTCCTGATTTTGCGAAAATTTTCACGTACCCGGTCGAAAACAACAATGGTGTCGTTGAGTGAATAGCCGATAACTGCGAGGATTGCAGCCAGCACACTCAGGTCAAAATCGAGTTGTAGAATTGAAAAAACGCCAAGCGTAATCAATACATCGTGAATCAGGGCCGCTACTGCGCCCAGTGAAAACCGATACTCGAATCGTATTGACACATAGATCAGAACCGCAATTAACGCATAAAGCACCGCGAGTCCGCCATCCTCGGTGAGTTCCTCACCAACCTGCGGACCGACAAAGTCCACCCTGCGCACATCGATCGCAGATTCACTCACCTGGTTTAATAGTCCGATGATCTGCGAGCTGAGTTCCGCCTTATCCTGTTCGTCTTTCGGCACCAGGCGGATTAGTACTTCTTTGGCGCTACCGAAGTGCTGTACGATCGCGTCGCCAAAGCCGTTGTCATCGAGCACCTCTCGAATCGGCTGTAGCTCAACTGGTTGCTGATATCTGACTTCGATAATGCTACCGCCGGTAAAATCGATACCGAGATTGAGTTTCAGGGTAACCAGACTAATCAGCGAAACCATAATTAGAAACCCGGACAGGCCCATCGCCGGTTTGCGCAGCCCCATGAAGTCGATTTCAGGATATAATTTTTTAGACATTGTCTTACCCGGGCTAAATTGCCAGTTTGGTAACCGCTCGGCGGCCATAGATCAGGTTGATTACAGCGCGCGTACCGAAAATCGAGGTAAACATTGAGGTGACAATACCGATCGACAGGGTAACCGCAAAGCCCTTGATGGCTCCGGTACCAAACGCAAACAGGATAATCGCCACAATGAGAGTGGTTAGATTGGCATCCATAATAGTGCCAAAGGCCTTTTCGTAACCGGCATATATCGCTGCCTGGGGGGTATTGCCGAGCCGAATTTCTTCACGTATACGTTCGAATATCAGGACGTTGGCATCCACCGCCATGCCCACCGTCAGGACGATGCCGGCGATGCCCGGAAGGGTGAGCGTGGCCTGCAATAATGACAACACGGCGATCAATAGAACCAGGTTTAAGCTTAGCGCCAGGTTCGCTACCAGACCGAATACCCGGTAGTAGACGGCCATGAATATTAATACCGCGAGAAATCCAATAACGACTGAAATAAATCCCCGGTCGATATTTTCCTGGCCCAGACTTGGACCTACGGTACGCTCCTCGACTATAACCATTGGCGCCCGCAATGCTCCGGCGCGTAACAGCAATGCAAGATCCCTGGCCTCGCGGGTACTATCGAGACCGGTAATTTCAAATCGCTTGCTCAACTGATCACGAATCGTGGCAACATTAATGACCTGTGTTTCCGTGGTCCTGATGCGGCGTTTTTGCCCGTTCACTTCACGAAACTCGAACTTGTCTTCGATAAAAACCACCGCCATTGGTTTGCCGATGTTGTCACGCGTGATCTTGCTCATCCGGTCGGCGCCCTTGGCATTCATCGTAATCGTGACATTAGGCGTTCCCGAGCGCGTATCTATGCCGGAGGCTGCACCGACAATCTGATCACCGGTGACGATCACACTACGTTTTAAAAGAACCGGGCTGCCATCGCTGCGCGCATACAATTTTGCACCGATGGGCGTTTTGCCCGATTTTGCAGCGGCGTTCCAGTCATTAAAACTGCCGTACACCAGACGAAATTCGAGGGTTGCAGTCGCGCCGAGAATTTCTTTGGCACGAACGGTATCCTGCACACCTGGTAACTGCACCACAACCCGGTCATCGCCCTGACGCTGGATTACCGGTTCAGCGACACCCAGTTCGTTGACGCGATTTCTCAGTGTTGAAATATTTTGCTCGATCGCGGATTTCTTTTCGGCTAGGAGTGCAGTTTGACTAAGGCTCAATTTGACAAACCAGCTTCGATCGTCGTTGCTATCCTCGAATAAATAATCCCGGTACTCTTCTTCCAGTATGAGCCTTGCCGTGTCCCGTTCAGTCACACTGGCGAATCGTATGCTGACATTCTGGTTACTGGCCTGCACCGCTTTATAGCGAATTTTCTCGCCGCGCATGAAGGTGCGTAATTCGCCGGCCAGGCGTTCGAGAGTTTTTTCGATAGCAGAGTCCATATCAACTTCCATGAGGAAGTGGACCCCGCCACGCAGGTCGAGCCCGAGGTACATGGGTAAGGCGTTGAGATTAGACAACCAGTCAGGTGTTGCGGGCGCAAGATTTAACGCGACACCATAGCGTTTATCGATATCACTTAATAGTTCGCGAATTTGGGTCACCGCCCTGAGTTGTTGTTCTTCTGAATCGAAACGGATCAGCAGATGTCCCGTTTCCAGTTCAATCGAACGGTAGCTAATACGCTCATTCCTGAGTAAATCAGTAATGTAGGCCAGCTCTTCTTCATTTACCAGATTGACCCGATGCGATATTTGTACTGCCGGATCTTCACCGTACAAGTTCGGCGTGGCATAAAGTAAGCCCAGCAGCACAATAAGGCTGAGAAGAATATATTTCCATGGAGCGTATTGATTGACCATCAGGGTTTACAGGCCTTTGATCGTGCCTTTGGGCAGTACTGTGCTAACCGCGTGGCTTTGAATTTTTACCTTGACCTTATCAGCGACTTCACAGGTGAGGAAATTATCTCCCACGTCGGTGACCTTGGCCAATAATCCGCCATTGGTAATTATTTCGTCACCTTTTTTCAGGGCGGCAACCAGGTTTTTGTGTTCCTTGGCTTTTTTCTGTTGGGGTCTGATCAACAAAAAGTAGAAGATAGCAAACATAAGGACAAGTGGAAGAATGGCAGTAAAATCAAACCCGCCTGATGACTCGCCTGCGCCTTGTGCCAGTGCGTCATTAATAAAGAAACTCATGATTGCTTACCTTTGGTTATGTCTAAAATATCAGAACGGGAGCGTTAATTACTAATCGACCCCCTTGAAACGGCGCGTATTATGCCACTAGCCCGAAGTTCTCACAAGCTGGATAAACAATGGATTGGTAGATTTTCTGGCTAACTTGATGATTCAAAACGTTGATAAAACTCTTGGCAAAATATATCGTATCGATTCGCCTCGATCGCAGCGCGTATGCGCGACATTAAATCTTCGAAATAATACAAATTATGAATCGTGTTCAAACGTATGCCAAGAATCTCTCCACACTTGTCGAGGTGTCTTAAATAAGCCCGCGAATAGTGCTGACAGGTATAGCATCCGCAATGCTCATCGATTGGACGCGTGTCCTCTGTATATTGACTGTTGCGAATCCGGATAATTCCCTTGTGCGTGTAGAGGAACCCGGTGCGCGCATTGCGCGTCGGTATCACGCAGTCGAACATATCGACGCCGCGACGAACGCCTTCTATCAAGTCCTGCGGTTTTCCTACACCCATCAGGTAGCGCGGTTTGTGCGCCGGTAACTCGGGCAGGCAAACATCAAGCATCGCATTGCGTTGTTCGGCCGGTTCCCCGACCGCAAGCCCGCCGATCGCGTAACCGTCGAAGCCAATTGCCTTTAGTCCGGTAATTGATTCAAGCCGCAAATTTTCGTAAGTGCCGCCCTGGACAATACCAAACAATGCATTTGAGTTGTCGGCAAAGGCAATCTTGCTACGCGTGGCCCAACGCAGCGATAACTCCATCGAGCTACGCACGGTTTCCTCATCGGCAGGATAGGCGGTGCATTCGTCAAAAATCATGACGATATCTGAACCCAGGTCACGCTGAACCTGCATCGACACTTCCGGACTCAGGAACACCCGGGAACCATCGACTGGCGATTTGAATTCAACCCCATCTTCAGTGATTTTTCGCATTTTGGCGAGGCTAAATACCTGGAACCCACCTGAATCAGTCAGTAGGGGTCCCTGCCAATGCATCAGGTCGTGTAGATCACCGTGCTGCTTGATGATCTTTGTACCCGGGCGCAGCATCTGGTGGAAGGTATTCCCGAGGATAATTTGCGCGCCCAAATCGATCAATTCTTCCGGGGTCATGGCTTTTACCGTGCCATAAGTACCCACCGGCACAAAAGCAGGGGTTTCGACAACACCCCGGTCAAACCTCATCCTGCCACGTCGAGCCTGCGCATCAGTTTTATCTAAGCTGAATTCCATTAAATGTCTCTATTTTAATTCAGAAATCTGCAGGATTCTCGAGGGCCCTGCTCGAAATATACATAGCATCACCGTAACTGAAAAACCGGTACTTCTGTTCAACCGCATGCAGGTAGGCGTCGAGCATCAGTTGCCGGCCCGCAAATGCACAAACCAGCATTAACAGTGTCGATTGGGGCAGGTGGAAATTGGTAATCATCGCCTCTACAACCTTGAACGAATATCCCGGTGTAATAAACAGCCTGGAGTCACCATCGAAAGGCTTAATACCGCCACTGGCAGCCGCGGCTTCAAGACTTCGTACCACTGTGGTTCCGACCGCAATCACCCGCTTTCCCGAGTCATGGGTACGCTCGACCGCATCGCATAGTTGTTGCGACACACGTACTCGTTCAGCATGTATTACATGTTCCGCTATATTATCGACACGCAGCGGCTGAAAAGTACCAGCACCAACGTGCAGGGTAACATAGGCGATATTCACCCCCGATGCTAGCAGTTGATCGAGTTTCGACTGATCAAAATGCAGTCCCGCAGTCGGCGCCGCGACAGCACCCGGATAGCGTGCAAAAACCGTTTGGTAGCGCTGTCTGTCTTCGGCTTCGTCATCGCGCTGTATATAGGGTGGTAAGGGTATGTGACCATATTGTTCGAGTAAATCGAGCCATGTCTTTTCACTACCCTGGTGCAAAACGAAGAAGTCGTCTTCACGCCTCAGCATGATGCACCGAATACCGTCTTCGAGTATCAGTCGGTGGCCCGGTTTTGGTGATTTACTCGACCGAACCTGGGCCAGTAAATGCTGGTCATCGATGATTCGCTCCACCAGGACCTCGACCCTGCCACCGGATGACTTGTGCCCGTACAACCTGGCCGGCACTACCTTCGTGTCATTCAGTACCAGCAGGTCACCCGGCAATAAAAATTCGTCAATATCAGTAAAATTTCGATCGCTAAAACAATGGTTAGCAGGATCCACTACCAGCATGCACGAAGCACCACGTTGCGGCAAGGGTCTCTGCGCAATCAGGTGTTCGGGCAAGTGGTAGTCAAAATCACTCAACTTCATCGCAGGCTCAGACCAGAAAAATCGCGTATCATACCGCGCTGTTACGATAATTCCACCGATTCCAGTGTCGCATTCATATTTAGGCTGCAAACGCTATCACTTGGATTTATTTTGATTTAGAATTCGCCCTCCCATGCCGGGGTGGCGGAACTGGTAGACGCGGCGGACTCAAAATCCGCTGGTGGTAACACCTTGGG
>JAPUFZ010000246.1 GCA_027293245.1 Gammaproteobacteria bacterium | reverse complement strand
CCCGCGTCTCAGCAACTTTCGCAGCTTTTATGACGGCATCCTGGACCCCAGCACTCAGACGTTTGAAAGCACGGGCGTTAACTATAACCATGTTTTTCGGAATCCATGCCCGGGTATCGGTGTAATCCGTAATATAGTCCCAGGACTGACTGCTGACACCGGTGCTGGGTGACGTGACCATCGCATTGATGATACCCGTGGAGAAAGCCTGCGGAATTTCAGGCGTTTGCACGGTGGTCGGTGTGGCTTTGAGCAAAACTGCGAGGCGGGAAGTCGTGGGACTGTAAGCTCGCATCTTCAGGCCCTCAAGATCGGCGGCCGATGAAATCGGTTTCTTGGTGTAAAACCCCTGGGGCGGCCAGGGCACCGCGTAGAGTAATTTAAGCCCATTTTTCTCGAGGGCTTTTTCTACGCTCGGACGAGAGGCATCCCATAGATTCTTCGCACTACTAAAATCTGAAGCCAGAAAAGGAATGTTATCGACTTTAAAAACCGGGTTGTCATTACCTAACAGGCCCATGAATATTTCCCCTATCTGCACCTGCCCGGTTCGTACAGCACGATAAATTTCAGGATGCTTGAACAAAGAAGCACCCGAATGAACCACTATTTTGAGCTCTCCATTGGTTTTTTTTGCGACTTCATCAGCGAATTGGCGAACATTTTTTGTATGATGAACACCATCGCCATAGGGCGTAGGCATGTCCCATTTGGTTTCGGCATAACTGCTGCCAACCAGCAGAAAGATACCCATCAGTGCAGCAGTGAACGGTTTAATTAATATCATTTGGCTCCTCCAGAGATGATGTGAATAACTCAGGGTAGCGAAATAGTAAGCACTACTCCATAAAAATTAATTGTACCAGGAGCAGAAATTTCACTAACTTCATATATAAAGATTTAATTCCCCCTGCATTATGACATATAATTTAATTTCAATGATCCGGCAGCAGGTAATCCGTCGGTTGCTGATGATGAACAGACCCTGGTAAAAAATAAAGCCATGAACATACTCTTCATAACTGCGGATCAGTGGCGAGGCGATTGCCTGTCTACCCTGGGTCACCCGCATGTCAAGACGCCTAACATCGATGCCATCGCTGCCGATGGTGTTACTTTCAAACAGCATTATGCCCAGGCGACACCTTGCGGACCCTCGCGTGCCTGCATTTACACTGGCATGTACATGCATAACCATCGCTCGATCCTCAACGGCACGCCGCTGGATGCACGCCACACCAACATAGCGCTCGAGGCTCGCAAAGCCGGTTATAAACCGGCCCTGTTTGGCTATACGGATTTCAGCCACGATCCGCGCCAATACGCACCAGGAGACTATGTGCTTGAAAATTATGAAGGCGTGTTGCCGGGCATGGTTCCCGTCTGTCATGTAAACAGCACCGCAAAACCATGGCTCGCCGACCTCAAGGCAAAGGGTTACCAGGTACCGGATCATGGAAGGGAAATGCTAAAGCCTCAATTGGATTATCCAGGGGCGCAGAACAAGGGTAAAACCTTTGCGCCAACCGGATTTAAGGCGCAGGACAGTAGTGCAGCCTTCCTCGTCGGCGAAACCATCAAATACCTTTCGGTGCGCCAGAGCAAGCCCTGGTTTGTACACCTGTCGTTCCTCTCGCCGCATCCCCCGTACATTGTGCCGGAACCTTTTAATAATCAATATAACGCCAAAGACATGTCGCTGCCTGTACGTCAGGATACGCCGGAAAAAGAAGCCTCCCAGCACGCCTGGCTCGGTCTCTATGTTTTCAACCAGGCTGGAGATAGCTATACTTTCGGCGCCGATTCGCGCGCCAATGTTTCTCTTTCAGATGTTGAACTGCGTCAGATCAAAGCAACCTATTATGGCATGATGTCAGAAATTGATTCGCAAATCGGCAGACTTATCGATTATCTCAGGCAGAACGAAGCCTATGATAATACACTGATTGTTTTCACTTCCGATCACGGTGACATGCAGGGCGATCACTGGATGCTATCTAAATCCTGTTACTTCGATCAGGCTTTTCACGTCCCCCTGATCATACGTGATCCCACGACCGTGGCTGATCAATCACGCGGCACCCAGGTCGAGGCATTCACCGAAAGCATCGACATCATGCCAACCATTCTCGACTGGGTTGGCCAAGACATTCCAGGTCAATGTAACGGTTATTCCCTGTTACCCTTCTGTCGCGGCCAGCAACCAGAAGACTGGCGTCAGGAATACCATGCCGAGTTTGATCTCAGGAGTCCCAAGGGATATGCCATAAATCCACCTTTGGGATTAGACAAGACAAAATGCATGGTTAGTGTTGCCCGTGGTGAAAGATATAAATATGTTCATTTTGCCGGGCTTCCTTCACTATTTTTCGATCTTGAAGACGACCCTGATGAATTTATCGATCGATCTAGCGATCCGGATTACCAGGGCAGGGTGCTTGAGCACACTGGAAAAATGCTGACCTGGCACATGGAGAATGCCGAATCGGCTCTTACCGACATGCGCCTGGGCGATAACACCGATTAACTACTATCTGAATACGCAGGTTCTTGATGGCGTACATATTTTAGCCTCGATTGTTTAGTAGAACGAGAGTCCGAATTAATGATCGAAATAGTTGAAGGCCTCAGGATAAAGCTTACAGCGATCAGACGGCATTTACTGTTACTCGCCAGGCCCGACATTGCTGAACAAAGTTTCGACGGAATCTCTGCGGTCCGCGATGCGCACGATGAAATTATTCCCGGCGCTCTTTGTTATGCGACCGGCGCTGATGGCCCGGATGTTGCGATCCTCGGCGGCATACATATGAATGAGATGTCCGGTGTATACGCACTGTTGAAATTTCATGCGCGCTGGCTAAACGGTGTGAGGCCAAAATGCGGGAATATTTTTGTAGCCACGGGCCAAATTGAACGGGCGCTGGAATTTATTGAAACGGTGATAGGCGCGGAAAATGTTTCACCTGATATATGGAGTGATTTCCACGCTACCCGGGATCACTTTAATTACAATAGAATTCCGTTTGACATTCTGACTAAAAAAATCAGTACTGATTTTGAACGGCATGCCCTGCAGATCGTCAGGCACATATTACAGCCGACCAGGGGAAATATCCTCGATCTTCACAACACCTCTGTTGACGCCGCGCCGATGGTGACAATGTTCATGCACCATGACGAAACACCCGAAATGATCATTAGCCGTATAAATGCCACCGGCGTTATCGAAGATTTTCCCATTCGAGATTTCATCGTCTGGAAACCCGGCCCCTATAACGGCGTCGAATCGATCCGATCCATTGTTGATACGGAAACAGGGTGCATGCCCATACTGGTAGAAAATGGGGGTGGCGCAAATCCAGCTTCATTTGACGCCGCAGATATCCACACCCAGGTCTGGTTAAAAAATGTCATCGGAATGAAGCCTGAGGATGATGTGGCAGGAAGGCAATCAATCAGTATTGAGCGCAACTATTATGTAGAAACCCATGCGTTATACCACCCAGACGTAAAACCGGAAGACTATTCGCACCTGGATCAGGAAACCCTCGAAGAGGTAAAAAAAGATACCTTTGTTCTAATACGGGACTGGCGTAGCGCCAACGCTATTACAGGATGGTCGGATAAGGCGAGACAGGCTTTGAACAGACTGGAGCAGAAAAACTATTCGAAGAATCGGCTGGATAATTTCAGGCCGATAAAAAAAGGGGCCCTGTTAGCAATCGGTTTAAACAGCGGACTGGAATTACGCTCTCCCGTCGATGGAGTGGTGATGATGGTTGGCGCGAGTACTATAGTAGTACCAGAAAATAGAGAAACATTCGCAAATATCGGAATTAAATGGAATTAATAGGGGTTAAGTTCTGCCACTCAAGATTGAACCGAAGAATATCCACGTCTTCGATACCGAGACTGGTAGAAGACTCTAATCACGATGTCCTATGGTACTTAAACACTGGCAAATTGGAGTTATGATGATGACAGCGGGTGCTCTCGGTAATGTGACCGCTGCGCACGCATTTGACGCACAGGGCCATCGGGGCGCGCGTGGCCATGTACCCGAAAATACCCTGGCCTCTTTTGCGCGGGCATTGACCATCGGCGTCAACACGCTTGAACTGGATGTCGGCGTCACCCGTGACAGAATCGTCATCGTCACCCATAACCCCAGGCTGGAGCCGGAAACCACTCGCGACAGTGAGGGTAACTGGCTCACCGAAACGGGCCCGGCAATAGGTTCTCTGACCCTCGATCAAATAAAAACTTTCGATGTCGGTGGTATTAAGCCCGGAACCCGCTATAGCGAACGTTTCCCACATCAGGTTAGCGTTGACGGGGCCCGCATTCCAACCCTCGAAGAAGTTATTCTGCTGGTGAAGCGCTCGGGTAATCAAAGCGTCCGCCTCAACATTTAAACAAAACTGAACTCGATGGATACGGACCTTTTTCCTGAGCCGGAGAAATTCGTCGAGGCAGTTCTCGAGGTTGCCCATAAACAGGATTTCATCGAGCGAATTACCATCCAGTCCTTTGACTGGCGCACTCTGCAGGAAACCCAACGTCAGGCACCAGCCGTGCCGACGTCTTACCTGACGGTTCAGCAGGACTGGTATGATAATCTCCATAGTGATGGACCGGGCCCCTCACCCTGGACCGCCGGCTACGATATCAACTCATTTGATGGCAGCGTCCCACATATGATCAAGGCTGCCGGCG
>JAPUFZ010000245.1 GCA_027293245.1 Gammaproteobacteria bacterium | reverse complement strand
AATGGACCCGCCATGCTCCTGAATGATGTTGTAGGTGAGCGACAGGCCCAGTCCGGTGCCTTCGCCGACATTTTTGGTAGTAAAAAAAGGTTCGAAAATTTTGGATAAATGTTCCTCTTTTATGCCTGCACCAAAGTCTTTCACTATAATTTGCACATTGTCACCGCGTTTCTCGGCATTGATTATAATTGTCTGATCCTGGCTTGAGGCTTCGCCGGCATTTTTGAGCAGGTTAACAAACACCTGTACCAGCTTTTGAGAGTATCCCTGGACGATGATCGATTGATCGCAATGATTGATATATTCAAGGTTTTTGCCGCTGTCGCTGAGCGATACCAGCTTAATCGCTTCGTTGACCGTATGATGAATGCTGAGCGGTTCGGTTGGCTGCTCGAGTGGAGCCCCGACGTGACTGAAATTGACCAGCGAGCTAACAATATTGCTGATGCGGTCGGTCTGCGTCAAAATCTGTTCCAAATTACTTTTTAACGAGCTGGAATCGCCAGGATCGCTTCGCATATCCTGTGCCAGGCAGGCGATCCCGGTCACCGGATTGCCGATTTCATGAGCAACCCCTGTTGCCAACTGGCCGATCGATGCCAGGCGTTCGCTATGCACCAGCTTTTCTTCCAGCGAATAGCGCTCGCTATGGTCCTCGATCAAAATCGCGATGCCGCGATTGACTTCCTGCTCGTGACTTACCACCGCCTTGAAAAGATTCAATATGCGAAAATTACCCTGGCAATGCGTTTTCAGCTTGTTGATCTGAAATTCCTTGCTTTCAATAAACGATCCGAGGATATGTGACCAGGGTTCGTCGAGTTCATCGATTCTGGTGCCAATGACTGAATCCTGATCGATTCCGGAGAGTCGCGTCATCGCCTTGTTCCAGCTCGTAATCGAGTGACTCCTGTTAATAGAAACTGCGCCTAACGGCAGGTCCTGTAATACCTGGAAATGGAATCGTCGAAGTGTTTCGAGTTCACTGGCGACACCTTTGAGCTGCGACCGGCTTTTTTCCTGCTTATCTTCGACAAACTGGATGGTGTCGGCGAGTGCCGACTTGGTCGCCCGGTCAATCTGAAGATGTTCATTGACGATCATGCGTGACAGCACTGGGCCCACCAGCCCGGATAGATTGCGATTAATCTGTGCCCGCAGTTTGGGTAGGTCTTGCCGCTCGATGCCGGTTTCGATCAGGCCGAGATCGATCAGTGCACGGCTCACTTCATGATGTGCGATATCTGCGCCGATTACCTTGGATAGCTGATACTCGAATTCATCGATCGAAGTGGCCTGTAAATCACCTTCCGGTATTAAGAAACCTTCACGGAAGCAGGCGTCGGCGGCTTCCCTTTCTTCGTCCGACTGCGGATTTTTGAGAGAAAACAGAACAAAGGCCAGGCTATTCCACAACAGCGACCAGAGCGCACTATCGGAAGTACTCATGGCTAAATCGGGGATATTGAAAAAGGGTGTGGTGATAATACCGGCGCGTACAAACAGAGGCACCAACAGGGTAATCGTCCAGATCGTAAAGCCGGTCAGTAGTCCGGCGATAAACCCGCTTCGACTGGCACGTTTCCAGTAGAGCAGGCCGACAATACCCGGCAGGCATTGGGCCACAGCGACAAATGAAATCAGGCCCAGGCCAGCGAGGCCCTGATTTTGTCTCTGCAACAGGTAAAAACCGAAACCCGCCGCTATGATCAGCACGATGACCAGGCGACGGCCCCAGAGTAACCACTGATACATACTGGTGCCTACGGATAATCGGGGCGGGAAACTGGCCGGCAGCACCAGGTGGTTCATACACATTGAGGCGAGCGCCAGCGTGGTGACGATTATCATCGCACTGGCGGCCGAGATGCCACCGATAAAAGTAATGATTGGCAACATCGATGATCCGCTTTCGAGGGTGATGCCGAGCACGTAGAAATCTGCCGGAATCGCGAGTTTCAGGCTTTCACCGGCCCACAGGATCGGCGGGATCGATAAATTCAGCAATAATAAAAACAGCGGGAAGGCCCAGCTTGCCGTGTTCAGGCTTTTCTTGTCGATGTTTTCTACAAAAATCATGTGAAACTGGCGGGGTAACAAAAACGCCGCGGCAAACGATAGCAACATTAGCGTGGCCCAGGGGCCTTCGGAGATGGGACGAAACAATGCCTGTTTGGCTTCCGGGTGTTGCAGCAGGTACTGGTTAAGATCGCCAAATCCATCAAATATGCCGAATACGGCAAATAGTCCCACCATCAGCAGGGCCAGCAATTTGACGAGGGATTCAAACGCGATCGCAACCATCAGCCCGTGGTGTTTTTCGCGCAGCGAAATATGTCGCGCACCAAATAATATCGAAAACAGGGCGATGGTAATGCAAAAGCCGAGTGCAGTGATCGAATGTTGCGAGTCTGTGGTGAGTATGCGCAGTGATTCGGTAACCGCCTGTATTTGTAACGACATATATGGCAGGGTACCTGCGAGCATGAACACGGTTACCAGTACGCCTGCCATCTGGCTGTGGTAGCGAAACGCCAACAGGTCAGCGAGCGAAGCCAGCCGGTAGGTTTCGGTAAGCTTAAGAATCGGTCGAAGCAGTATCGGCGAGGCGACGAAGGCGAGGGTTGTGCCAAGGTAAATGGTGAGAAAATTAAACCCTTCTTTCTGGGCGAAACCGACACTGCCATAAAAGCTCCAGGAAGTCGCATAAACACCCAGTGATAGTGTATATACGAGCGGATGGCGCACTACCGATTCGGGTATCCACTGACGGTCGGTTGCAGTCGCGATCAGGAAAAGCAGGCCCAGGTAAAATACGCCCACCAGGAAAAGCTGCCAGAGTTCAAACTGCACAATGGGACTCCTTTTTGACCCTGGAGTTGATCAGCGATTGCCTAGTTTTTTCTGTAATAAAAAGCTCAGCAGGATCACCCCAAGCCAGACCAGATACGGGGTGAACCAGGCATTATCCTGTGCCGTCCATAAATGCAGTAACGGCGGCAGTAGCAAGATCAGGGCGATTAAAACGACGATGATGGTGATTTCTGTCGGGCGGTGTTCCGAGGAGAGTTCAGCCATTGATTGTTACCATTTGTTACCTGATAAGATGAAAATGTTACTGAAAGTTACGAATTCGTCAACGAATATATCGGTCTTCATCCAGCTAGTTGAAATTTGTACATCGGCAAGGTTAACTTAACCTTGTCCGTGGCCCGTGCAAAATGTTAAATTGGCAGTCAGAATCGGGCAGTGTGCTGCCCGGTAAATCGAGAACCAATAATTCGAATTCTACCCTCGAGGAATATCCATGTCAGACTCTAAGACCTACCCGGCGACCGCCGAGTTTACCGCGCAGGCGAATGTTAGCTCAGACCAGTATGCTCAGATGTACCAGCAGTCGATCGACGACCCGGAAGGTTTCTGGTCTGAACAGGCTGAAAACTATATTTCCTGGTTCAAACCCTGGGACGCGGTCAGCAACTGGAGCTTTGGCGAAGATGTTTATATCAAATGGTTTGAAGGAGCTGAACTCAACGTCTCATACAACTGCCTGGATCGTCATCTGGAAAGCCGCGGCGATCAGGTCGCCATTATCTGGGAAGGCGATGATCCGAATGAGGATCGCAAGATTACTTACGCGCAACTGCATGAAGAGGTATGCAAGTTTTCGAATGTGCTGAAAAGCCGGGGCGTGAAAAAAGGTGACTGTGTTTCTATTTATATGCCGATGGTGCCCGAAGCCGCGGTAGCGATGCTGGCCTGTACGCGTATCGGCGCGATGCACTCGGTGGTGTTTGGTGTGTTCTCGTCGGATGCCCTGCGCGATCGAATTCTGGACTCGGATTGTAAGATCGTGATCACTGCCGATCAGTCGGTTCGAGGCGGCAGCAAGGTGCCACTCAAGGCCAATGCAGATGCGGCTGTGAGTGAATGCCCACACGTCAATACCATGCTAGTCATCAAGCGCGGCGGCGAACCGGTCGAATGGCAGGAAGGCCGTGATGTCTGGTATCACGAGGCCATGGCGCAGGCTTCAGCGGACTGCGAACCCGAAGTCATGGGTGCTGAGGATCCGCTGTTTATCCTCTATACCTCGGGTTCTACCGGCAAACCCAAAGGCGTTCTGCATTCGACTGCGGGCTATTTGCTGCAGGC
>JAPUFZ010000244.1 GCA_027293245.1 Gammaproteobacteria bacterium | reverse complement strand
TGCCTTCTTGCTCCAGGCACTTTACGAACAGGTCGGATGCTTTCATGTGGGTATCCTCTAATTGTTGGACCACGGCAGTCTGATTGATAGCTAACATTTCCATATATACCTCATTGTATGTTTTTTTGTAATAGCCAAATTCTCTGCGACAGTTAAGATTTTGCGCAAAGCGAGCGAGCAGGGACATTCGTTTTAATAACAGTCGTTATGTCTGAAAACCACAGGTAACGGGCCTGATCGCTCAATCTTGTGTCTATAAAACCGGGTATTCTGATATACTGTTGGCTCTTCACTGAAACATAACAAGGTCTCAGATCGCCATGTTAATAATTCCCGAAATACAAATTCAAGATGGAAAAGTGGTTACCCTTTCGACTGTCGATGGTAGCGATACGGTTCACAAAATCACGCCTATAGAGGCTGCTCGCGAATTTGCTGAAGGCGGCGCCAAAATGCTGCAGGTAGTCGATATCGACGCTGCTCGCTCCAGACCCAAAAACAATGAGGCCCTTGTCAAGCAACTGATCGAGGAAATCGATATACCGGTGCAGGTAGCGGGTGGGATTCGTACCCTGAATCATATTAACGACTGGTTTGATGCCGGTGCCGCGCGCGTGGTACTCGGTACTGTAGCGATCACCGATGCGCCGCTAGTGGTCGAAGCGGCGAACCGGCATCCTGGCGGTATCATTGTTCATCTTGCCACGCGTGAAGGCTTTGTCATTATCGATGGCTGGAAAACCCAGACTGCGTTCCGGCCACAGGATTTGATTCTGGATCTGCAAATGACCGGAATCGCGGGTGTCATACACAAAAACACGGACCAAATGGCAGATGAACTAGACGAATCCCTGGCCCTGACTGAACAACTCAGTCATGACGTATCTATACCGGTATATTCCAGTGGTACCGTGCGCACCCTGGATGATATCGCGAGGTTGCGTTACCTGCCAAATATCAATGGCGCAATCATCAGCCATGCTCTGATCAGCGGCGACATATCGCTAGCCGATGCTCTCGAGGTCGCTGCGCAAAGGGAAACCAGCCTGGAACCCGAATCTATAACAGCAAACGTGAAAATGGGCATACATAGCGGTGTGCGGGCTTACCTGGCTGCCTACAATAGTTCGCAGGCCACGCTGCTCTGGAACCTGGCCCTGCGCGACACGATTACCGCCGATAATCCGTATATGGAGATTACCATTCCACAGGTAGATCTGGATCTTGATGTTGATTCACTTTCACCACGCGAAGTACAGACTTACTACGAGGCGGAACTCGACAAAGCCGATATAGTCATCGTTATCCTCGATGGCATCGAGAACAAGGCCTGGACCGGTTTCGAATGCGGTTACGCTCGTGCCAAGGGTAAGTACATTTACGGTATCACCGCATCAGGGGAAATAAGCGCAGCCAGTTCCAGCCAAAAACGATTCGCCTCAATGTGCGATGAGTTGATTTCCTATACCGCGGGTGACGATTTGAATTTCTCGCATAGCGAGATCTCACACGCTCTGGCTACGCGGGTAATGGTACAGAACCAGTAAGTTCTGTGCCTGCCGGCGTTGGCGCTGCGGCGTTGCCGGGACCTCAAATTAATTTTGAGGATCGATACATTTGTAGACGATAAATGACTGCGAACCGTTTTCGACAACGGTCAGGGGCACGATGGTGTCGCCGCCCATATTGGCGGCACTGTTACGACCCATTGTTTCAAGTTCTTCTGCCATCGACTCTATTGGCCGGTTTATTCCAACAACCTTATCGAGTACTGTAGCATTTGATTTGCCCAGTTGCCGGCAACTAGATACTTCATCTGGCGCCAGAACGCGTACTTTTTCACCACCTGCATTCAACCTGGGGGTGGCACAACCTGCGAACACAGCGCTGATAGCAGTCACCAGAATTATTTTATGTACCGATTTCATATAACTTCTCTCTGTTGGTTATTTGTCTGCCCGAATGCGGGACTAATTTAACGTGTGAATTATGCACTCTGATAAATTCAGGTTCCGGATGCCTGCACAATACTCTCAATCGATTCATCGAGCATGGCATTGAATTCATCTTGACTCTGTTGTGCCGAGAGTCCTTCGGTTAGCGCCCGCGAGAAACTCGCAACCACGCCATGATTACTGGCCAAACGTCTATTCGCTTCCTGCCGACTATAACCTCCGGATAATGCCACCACTTTCAGCACGTTCGGATGAGCGACGCAGGCGTCATAAAAATTATCCTGCTCCGGCAATGTCAGTTTCAGCATCACGAACTGGCCGGACTTTAACTGGTCCAGTTGATTCACCAAAGCTACTTTCAACAGTGGCTCAATTTCGGCTTTTTGAGGACTGTGGATATCAACTTCGGGTTCGATAATGGGTACCAGCCCTGCCTCAATAATCCTCACACCAATTTCGAATTGCTGGTCTACCACCGCATTGATACCATCAGGATTTGCGGCCTTGATAACGGAACGCATCTTGGTACCGAAAATACCCTTTTTCCCGGCCCGGGCTAACAGTGCATCCAGATCGGGCATCGGCTTCATAATCTGCACACCATTACTTTCCTCGGCCAGCCCTTTGTCCACTTTCAGGAAAGGCACGACGTTTTTAACTTCCCATAGATATTCCGCTGTCGAACGGCCCTCGATTTCTCGATCCATCGTGTTTTCAAACAAAATGGCACCGAGAATGCGATCTCCATTAAAACCCGGACTGGTTACGATACGCGAACGCATTTCATGCACGACAGCGTACATCTCTTCGTCGTTGGTATAGCCCTCCTCGCCTATGCCGTAATTAGCCAGTGCTTTTGGAGTGCTTCCGCCACTTTGATCGAGTGCGGCAATAAACCCGTTTTGAGATCTGATTTTTTCAAATTGCTGTTCTTTGTTGTTCACGTGCATTCGCCTTGAATGAGAGATTAGAGGAAATCGATATTAGTGCGGACTAGCCCGCAAGGCACCGCCTTCGTGCAATACGCGGGCTAAGTATAAACACTGTTATTTTCGAATACAATTACAATGAG
>JAPUFZ010000243.1 GCA_027293245.1 Gammaproteobacteria bacterium | reverse complement strand
CTATAAGCAAAAGAGTCTACCTTTTGAGCGACCAGAGTGAGACTGTACCAACCACTGCTGATGCCAATCATTTGAATCGGGGCCAACAGGAAAAACCCAGATATATAAATACCTAAAAGTATGGACAGAATCCATTTTAATTTAAACATTTTGGACATCCATTAAGATCAACCCCTGTTCCGTTTTTATCTCGATTTATTTCGGTGGTATTGAATAGGTGCCAACAACATGGGCTACCGGTTCATCCTGCCCCTCCGAATACAGGGACACCTCGCCAACGGCAAGAACCTTTCCAAGCTTAAGCAACCTGCACACACCAATAATTTCTCTCTCTGAGGATGGCTTACGTAGAAAGTTGATATTTAAACTGGTTGTAACAGCTAAGGGAACCAGGCCTATTTCACCAATTATAGCAACATATAGAGCTACATCAGCGACGGCCATCAGCACCGGGCCAGACACGGTACCACCAGGCCGTAAATGATCAGTGCCAATTTCCTGCTTTACAGTAGAACCTTTATTCCCAACCGCTACAATTTTCACGCTCGATTGAGGAAATTCGCTCGCCATGAATTCAATGATTTTGTCTTTCATGCTGGTAAATACCATGCTTCGAAGCTAGCCTGCATCACTTGATTGGGATTTTTCCAGGCTATCGCGTTATGGAACGATCTCATAATCTTCCGTGATGGATTTTAGAGTCCTGGCCATCGATCTTATCTGCGTGGTAGCCAAATATATAAAGTACCCGGCAGCAACAACTATAAGAAATATACTCGAAAAGGTTATTATGAGCCACCTGGTCACCGAGGCATCAACTGATTGAATTGTCGGCTCAATGGTGGATTGTTGCACAGCAATAAATGCATCGGACACAAGGCTTTTGGTTGGGCCTCTCAGGGTTTCAATCGCTGAACCTGCCTGGTTTATACTTTCGTCGACAGACTGTATAAGGCGATTCGCTTCCAGTATAACCGAGCTTAATGCCTGTAATTGTTCCGGCGTCATTTCCTCCGGGTCCGGATCAAGATGACTGATCTTTTTCGCTAAATCTAGCGCGGCATTTTTAAGCAGGCTGGCTGATTCATCTAGTCCATAAATTTCAAACGTGATATTGATATATTTCCCCTGATTAGAAGCGCCAGGGACTTGCTCTGCCATTACCGGTGACGCCAGCAATAAAGCGAGCATAACAAGTAGCTGAGCTTTGAGATGAATTAGCATAATTGATTCCATTGTGATCTGGCGTTCAGCTGGATCTGCTCCTATTGCCTTCGAAAATATTTCCTGGTGCGGGTGTCACAGAAATTTAACGCCAGCTTATACGATGAACCGCGCAGCGGCGAATCCCAACCGAACGCAGTGAGGTGGTTTTGAAGCTTTTGTTATGATCACTTTTGATCAGATGGATGATTAATACCGTCAGTTGTAGGCACAGTTTCTATAAGAAACGGGTTGACACCCTCCAGGCACCCGATGTTGATACTATATTCGTTTGGGTTAGAGCGGCGCTTATGATGAGTGTAAATACCACAGACAGAGCAAAAATAGTGTTTTGCCTCTTTCGTGTCGAATTGATACAGGCTTAGAACATCTTCGCCTTTAACAATCCTGATTCCAGTGAGCGGAACAGTCCCCACTATGGCCCCTTTTCTTCGGCAAATCGAACAATTACATCTGTGGGGATCAACAATTCCATCGGGTAAATCAACTTCGAGTTCTACGGAACCACAATGGCAAGTCGCCTTGTGTTTGAGATTTATGACTGTTTTTCCGACCTTTTTAATCATAGTGTTAATTCCTTCCTGCTTCCGCCGTCGAACATACTTCGAGAACATTGCGCGACCAGCTCGTTAAGTTGTGTCCACTGGCTTATATAAGAATAATAGAGCTCAGCCTCCTGTACTAGTACAGGACGAAAAGCCCAACCACGCAGCTTACCAAGGGCCGACAGCATGTGCCTGTTAGCGGCAAACTAGTTTCACTATTAGTTCGCCTGTTTTTTGAATATTTGCAGGTCTTCCTCAAATATCGGACTTAAGTTTTCCATTTCTTCTATTGTAACCCACCGAATATCCCCGACTTCATTGCTGGATATTTTAGCTTCCCCTGAAATGATTTTCGCCGTCCAAAAGTTCAGTGTAAATTTATTATCATGCGACGGAATTTCACATACCTTTTCTTCAGCCACGACATCCAGTCCAACTTCTTCCATGACTTCTCTTCTCAATGCTTGCTCTTGAGTTTCACCATTTTCAATTCTTCCACTAACAGGGCACCAATATCCTTTGGCGCTCTCAACATAATCCGAACGCCTGACAAGCAGAAACTTGCCGGATTTCCGAATAATTGCAACTACGGCCTGTTTTCTATTGTTATTCGAAGGCATTTCGAAATTTTGTTCTCATTCTAACTAACGCAAGCTGAAAAGGCGTAAAAAAAGCAGCTTGTTGCACCCATCGCAGATTCCCTGGTAGTAATCGAATTTAATCAGGGTGACTTTAGCTGGACTTGATCCTGTCGGTCAATTGAACCAGATTTCCACCCAGGGTGCGAATACGAGATTCCAGCTTCTCATCATTCATAGAGCCATCATCATTGAAGGCCTGAAAGCCGTTGGGTACTGCCTGCTGTTCCGGCATTACGATGACCCCGAGATTGCCGAGCATCATGCGTAAGTGAACCAGCCCGCGGATTCCGCCGAGTCCACCAGGTGAGGTAGCCAAAATCCCTGCGGTTTTACCCCGAAAGGCGACCAGCGGGGGTTCGTCTTCGCTCTCGGCCCGCGAGGCCCAGTCGAGTGTATTTTTCAGGAGCGGACTAAAAGCGCTGTTATATTCAGGTGAAGCAATCAGGAAGCCATCATGCTCGATCATCAGCCGCTTGAACTCGCCTGCCCTGTCTGGCATCCCCGCTTCAGTTTCGAGATCCTGGTTGAACAACGGCATTTCAAATTCGGCCAGGTCTACCAGGGTCAGGTGTGCGCCCGCTGCTTCGGCGCCGGCGGCCACTATTTTTAGAAGTTTCTTGTTCAGAGAATCTTTGCGGGCGCTACCCGCGAAAGCCAGTATCTTTGCCATCATTCTTCCTCTTTAAACTGGTAAATTTATCTTTCGGTATTGACTCTCGCGATTCAAAATGATTCGCATATCGCCTCAAAGGCCCGCAGGTTAGCCGGACCCAACTGCATGTTCAGTGGGTCTGGCTGGCATGAAAGCTTGACGATAACCACCTCGGACGCCGGATCGATATAAATCCACTGACTGTGAATGCCGATCGCACAGAACGCGCGGTGATCGTTACCAGTCTGGTACCACTGATTGCGATAGCTACCGGCAGGAAATTTTTCTATCGATATCGATCGCCGCCAGGCTTCGGGGTCACCGCCTTCACGGCAATCCTGTACCCAGGCTGCCGGTATTACCTGTAAATCACCAACACGCCCCTGGTTACGCATTAACTCACCAAGTCGCAACAAATCGCGCGGAATAGCACAGAATCCGCCGGCACTGCGCGCTGCGCCCTTGCGATCTAGCGTGATACAGGCATCGGCTTCGGCCCCGATCGGTTGCCAGAGACATTTAGAGAATAGATTCGCTAAGCGCTCGGCTGCGACAGTTTCCAGTATCCATCCGAGCAAATCGGAATTCGGCGATTTGTATTCAAATACCTGCCCGTGTGGATCATTGCCACGTTCCAATGATATCAAAAAATCGTGCAGCCCCAGGTCAATTTGATCAATCGCTCCGGGATGCCAGCCGGTAGAAACCCGGTATTCAATAAATTTACCTTCGGTTGCTGTGTATGACTCGTCAAAATCGAGGCTGACCGTCATATCCAGTACCTGCTGGACGCAACAATCGGCATAAGCCGATTTGCCAGGCACGGGCAGGTAATCGAGCACGGGTTTGCCCGGATCGAGCAAACCCTGTCCGACCAGGACCCCGGCAAGAGTCGCAGTAATGGATTTACTCACCGAAAACACGATGTGCGGTTGCCGAGAAATGTCGTTATGCGCGTACCATTCATGTACCAGCTTGCCCTGGTGCGCTACCAACAAGGCATCGGTGCAGGTCGCTTGGTACAATTGATCCAGTGACCAGGTCTCAGCTTTGGCCCCTTCAAAAGCAAGCTGGTCGAGGCGATGTTCGACGACTGGCCAGTCAATAGCTGTTCCAGCGGCCGCTGGAATGTTTTCCGTCGGGATCACTTCCCGAACATGATGAAACGACCACTGGCTGTAAGGGGATTGCCGCCAGTTCGAGAGATTAAGTTGATTGGGCCTTGGTATCATGCCGGCTGCAAATTCCTTATTCGATATCGGTAATGATTTTATTATTCGCAGAACTCAGGGCCGTCTGGCACATTTCCAGGTGTAACCTGCCACCGCTCGCATAGGGGTTTTGCTCGAGTGTTTCCTCGTTGAGTTCGATGCCAAGCCCCGGCCCGGTCGGCGCCAGCAGGTAGCCCTGCTCCCAAACCAGTGGTTTTTGCAGGACCGCATCGTGAAAATCGCTCTGGATGGTTTCCAGCATCAGGAAATTCGGGCAACTAAAAGACACATGCGCAGCCGCCGCGTGCGCTACAGGACCACAATAAATATGCGGTGCTAGTTGCGCATTGAACAACTCGGCGATCACCGCAATTTTCTTGGTCTCCCAGATACCGCCACTGCGGCCGATATCGGGTTGCAGGATCGACACCCCCGCCTTTAGCGCCGCGTGGAATTCAACCCGTGTGGTCAAACGTTCACCGGTGGCGACCGGGATCGAGGTGGCCGCTGCCACCTTGCCAATCGCCTCCATCTGATCCGGCGGACAGGGCTCCTCGAACC
Organism: Gammaproteobacteria bacterium; assembly: GCA_027293245.1. GTDB lineage: Bacteria > Pseudomonadota > Gammaproteobacteria. The sequence continues at coordinate 991 of JAPUFZ010000243.1, read as the reverse complement.
ATAGTGGATCATAGGGTTCGATTCTTTTCGCCAGGCGGATTGCAGACGAGGTGGTCATTTGACCGTGGGTACCGAACAATATATCGGCGCGGTCACCCACCGCCTCGCGTATGCATTTGACGTTATATTCACAGCGTGAAAGCTCTTCCAGCGACAGCTCGCGTCCGCCCTGGAAGCTATAGGGTCCAGCCGGGTCCTGCTTGATCGCGGTAAATCCCATTTCGACATATTCAAGGGCACGCTCGGCGGCCGCATCTCCATCGTGATAGACATCGGGCGCATCCCTGGCCGGTCGGCCGTCGTCAACGGCATCTTTCGGGTAAAGGTAAGTATAGGTACGGATTCGATCGTGGAATTTACCACCGATAAGCTGGTAAACCGGCTGGTTATGCGCCTTGCCGAGTATGTCCCAGATTGCTATCTCGATTCCGCTGAACACACCCATCATGCTGATGTCCGGCCGTTGTGTGAAGCCGGCCGAATAGACTCGCCGAAACAGGGTTTCGATATGGTGCGGGTCTTCACCGGCGATGAAGCGCTCGAACGTGTCCTCGACCATGGCGCAGGCAATGTCACCCGAAACCGGGATACCATAGCATTCACCAATGCCTTCGATACCGTCGTCGGTTGTAATCTTGACGATCACCCAAAAGGCACCACCAATACCGGTTGGCGGTACGGTAACCCAGGTTTTGATGTGTTTGAGTTTCATCGCAATATCCCTGCCTTAAGTAGCTGCATAAGTTACCCTAATCGGGCAGATTACGAAACCGGCAATACTACCAGCTGGGATATTGATGCCACCAGACTCTCCAAAAAGAAGGCAGGAAAATATATCCTTTTGCGCATACTGAAACAACAGGTATATTGACCACAGACTACCACCATGCAAGCGATATGAACCCATTTACCAAACTGTTCCAGCCCATCGAGTTGCGCCACAAAACACTGCGAAACCGCATCGTATTCGGCGCCCACACCGCCAACATGT
>JAPUFZ010000242.1 GCA_027293245.1 Gammaproteobacteria bacterium | reverse complement strand
AATATTTTCACAAAACCAGTTATTATTAAACTCATTCACCCGGTCTATCAAAATAAATCCGGGTTCGGCATGGTCATAGGTAGAAGACATGATGGCGTCCCACAGTTGCCGTGCAGGAATAGTTTTATAAACCCGGCAAGCCACCTTAGCATCCGCGTTCAGCGTGTAATTATCGGTATTTGGCCAATGGCGCCAGACAATATTCTCTGAATCCTCAAGATCGATGCTGTCCACCTCTAATTCAGAATTATGCACCGGGAAGACCAGCTTCCATAAATCGTCGTTTGCTAACGCCTGCATAAATTCGTCGGTTATCAGCAAAGACAGGTTGAATTGGCGTAAACGTCCGTGTTGCCGTTTCACCCGGATAAAATCCAGCACGTCGGGATGGCTTATATCGAAGGTAGCCATTTGTGCACCGCGGCGCCCCCCGGCGGAGGAAATCGTAAAACACATCTTGTCGTAGATATCCATGAACGAAAGAGGACCCGAGGTATAAGCGCCGGCACCGGTTACATAATCACCCCTGGGGCGTAGTGTCGAAAATTCATATCCGATCCCACAACCGGCTTTTAGTGTGAGTCCCGCTTCGTGCAGCTTTTTCAGGATATCATTCATCGAATCATGAATTGCAGCGGAGGCCGTGCAATTGATCGTGGATGTGTTCGGTCTATATTTTTCGGCACCCACATTGGAGACAATTCGCCCTGCCGGGATGGCGCCGTTTTCCAGCGCCCAGAGGAATTTTTGGTACCAGTGTTGGCGCAGCGCTTTATTTTTTTCCTGATCGGCGAGGACGCGCGCTACCCGATCCAAAGTAGCATGGATGTCGTCATCAATGACTGACCCGTCTTTCTTCTTGAGCCGGTATTTCTGATCCCAGATATCGAGTGAGGCAGGCTGGATCGGTATCTCATAATTCATCTCTGAATCGGTACCAACTGGCTTAATATCTTTATGAATCATGCTGTATTAATCGATTAAACTGATGGGGACTGACCTGACAAGGCACTCTAAATTAATAAAGTTTTACCACTTTGACTTAAGTTAAATTGTAACCGATTTGTTGTCCGGTTCTAAGTAGCATTTTTCTCTATTTAGCCATTAATTCCCCACTAATCAGATGTTCAAGTTATGTACGATGGGATTAGTTCAAATTTGACATGAGTAAGCTAAAGGCATACTAATGCGGGAAATTAATTGTGCCAGAGGACATCCAATGAAATCCGATCATAGCAAGCGGGGAATCCAGACCCAGGCCATCCATGCCGGTGAAGAACCCGATCCAGTTACCGGTGCTTCGGTACCCAACCTGGTGATGTCGAGTACTTTTGTGGTAGACCAGGAAATCAGCTTCTCGGCCAATAACCTGTCGGATGAATCCCCTTTCGTTTACACACGATGGTCTAACCCGACCACACAACAACTCGAAGAAAAGCTGGCAGTACTGGAACAGGCCGAGGCCTGCGTTGTATTTGCCTCCGGGATGGCTGCGACCGCTTCGGTTTTGCTCAATCATTTGAGTAAAGGCGATCACCTGATTATCAGCAACACCAACTACCCCGGGACCGCCGAGTTCGCGCGCGACACACTAACGCGTTTTGGTATAGAGGTGACGCCAGTCGACAGCTCGGAAATCGACAATATTGGCAATGCCGTCCAGGACAATACACGCATGATCTGGATTGAAACACCATCGAATCCCCTGTTACGAATAACAGATATCAAGGCAACGGCAGCTATTGCCAGAAAACAAAATGCGCTGCTAGTCGTAGATTCAACTTTTGCGACACCAATCGCCACCCGCCCGCTTCAATTCGGGGCTGATCTGGTGGTGCATTCGCTAACCAAGTACATCGGTGGACACGGCGATGCAATGGGTGGTTCGGTCTGCGGCAAGCAATTATTGATCGGTCCATTGCGCGGTGAAGCGCTGGTGCACTATGGTGGTGTGATCAGCCCGTTCAACGCCTGGTTGATTTTACGTGGCATGGCGACCCTGCCCATTCGAATGCGTTGTCATGCGGAAAATGCGCTCGCGCTGGCAGGTTTTCTGGAAGGCCATTCCAGTGTCGAAAAAGTTTTTTACCCGGGACTAAAGTCTCATCCACAGCACGATCTGGCCTCGGCTCAGATGGATAATTTTTCCGGCATGGTTGCGTTTCGCTGCAGCAAACCCAAACCAACCGCTGAACGCATGATGCAAAAACTGGAAGTCATTCATTATGCGGTCTCGCTAGGTCATCATCGTAGCCTGGTGTACCTGATGCAAACCCGGGACCTGATCGATTCATCTTATCGACTCGAAGGCAGGGAGCTCGATAAATACCGTGACAGCGCCGGCGAGGGGATATTTCGTTTATCGGTCGGAATTGAAGACGCAAGTGACTTAATCGCCGATTTAGAAAGGGTGTTGTAACCCCCATATTAGGGTGTCGCTGTTCACTCTGCCCGAGACAGGATTTCACGATTGACCTGCCAGTAACCCCCACTTTTATATTTCACGCGCTGGCCGCTCCAGGCATGTAGTGCCGGCAAGGCATGAAATGGAATCGAGGCGAGGTAATGATGTTCAGCATGGTATGGCATGTTCCAGGCGAGAAAATTAACCAGCGGCAGGGTATAGGTAGTGCGGGAGTTATGCAGCATATTATCGTTAAAATCACAGCCATTATGCTCGGCCAGCAGGAACTGGCGTAACAAGGGCTGCCCGAGTAATGACGGCAGTATCCAGTACCACCAGAACCAGGCGTTTGAACTCAACAGGCTAAAAATCAAAATTGCCAGGTAGGCAGCCACATGCCGACGCGCCTCGGTAATGATTATTTTATGATCCATCTCCTCGAGATATGGCTCGTCGACTATGCCCATGGCATGCCGATAGATCGAGCGGATATTGCTCTTCCAGGTCGGCAGGCCACTAATATGTAATAGTAATGAACGCCGCGTATACGGTTTTTTACCGATCAGTTCGGGATCGAGCGCTCGATCCTGAGTGTAACGATGATGCGCGTAATGAAAGCCACGGAAATACTGATAGGGAAGCAGCATGATAAAACCAGCACAGGCGGCGACGATATTGTTCAGGCGCCGGGTCTTAAAGGCCGTGAAATGGATAGTCTCGTGCAAGGCTGCAAATAAAAATGTCAAAACCACCGAATGCGCGAGTAGCGCGGGCAGCAGCCAGCCACTACCCAGTGACAGGGAAAGCGCCAATGTAGTCAACATTAGCAAACCCAGATGCCCCGCCAGTTGAATCAGGCCCTTATAATCGCTCCGCTGGCTTAGTTGCTTAATCGTTTCCTTATCCAGTAGATTGCTGTCGTCTCTATTCATTGGGATCTGTACTTTGATTTTCCAGTATTATCTTTTCAGCACAACTTTACTCCAAAGGATAACTCTCAACCACCTCGTAGCGCACACCCGCAGGTATCGATATCGAATTCACCAGCACAAAATGGTTCACCCGCCAACTGATGGGCTGCAGTGATACGGTGTCCGGCGCTACAAAAATTTTCCGTGCCACTGTTACATGCGGCGAGTAAAGGCGTGATTCCGGTGTGTAGGCACAGGTTTTAAGATGCTGTCCGAGTTTTCCCTGTAAGTCATGAAGCGCCTCGGGTGTAGTGTGACTGCCAAACCACAACACCTGTGGTTTTTTGAAATACCCCGAATAATCGAGGGTCAATTCAAATGATTCGGCCCGTGTCAGTCTGGCCTGTCGATCCAGGCAATTCATTTCTACAAACGAAGTGTTGCCAACAAAGTGCAAGGTCATATGCAGGTTAGGGTTGGTAACGGGCCGGCTTTTATTACTATCTAATTTGAGAAGTTTCAGATTTTCAGCAATTCTAAGACGGACTTCATCATCCGGCCACAATGCGAAAAAAATTCGAACATCCTTGATCGGTCGCATCTTCGTCAGGCGGATAGGTCAGCAGTCAACAGATTAATGCTATATCCGG
>JAPUFZ010000241.1 GCA_027293245.1 Gammaproteobacteria bacterium | reverse complement strand
TTGCCAATGTTTAGACGGTATTTTATTCCTGCAGGATTGCTGTTGGGCGCATGCCTGCTAATCTCGTTTTCTGCTTTCGCCAGCAGTGATACGGGCCGACTAATTCGTCTCGCGACCACCACCAGCACCGATAATTCTGGCTTGATGGATTACCTTTTACCCGAGTTTACAAAGGACACCCTGTTCGAAGTTCAAGTCATTGCAGTGGGCACCGGCAAGGCGCTTCGCCTGGGTAGAGAGGGCGATGTCGATGTCGTACTGGTACACGCCAGAAATGCAGAGCAGACTTTTGTTGACGGTGGTTTCGGTGTGGAACGCTTCGACGTCATGTATAACGATTTTGTTTTGGTTGGTCCGCACGATGACCCAGCACAAATAGCCAGCAGTCTATCGGTATCCGAGGCGCTGGACAAAATTCACCGGAGCAAAAGCCCGTTTATCTCTCGCGGTGACGATTCCGGTACTCACAAGAAGGAAATCGCTCTTTGGCAAATGATCGATTACTCACCGCGGGGTGAATGGTACAAATCAGTAGGCCAGGGCATGGGCAAGGTAATCCAGATCGCCAACGAGTTGGGCGCCTACACGATGACCGATCGCGGGACCTGGCTGGCTTATATGTCAAAGTCTAACCTGGCGCTGCTATACCAGGGAGATCCACCATTGTTTAATCCCTACGGCATTATCGCGGTGAACCCGGAGCGGCATACGCATACTAACTATGCTGGTGCCAGCAGTCTGATCAGCTGGTTAACATCAGCAAAAGGACAACGCCTGATCGGTGAGTTCAAAGTGCAGGGCGAGCAATTGTTTATTCCTGCTGCCAGGCAATCGGGTCAATAGCCCTGATGGACATTTTGATAGCCAGTACGCTCGATGCTTTCAGGCTGTTGTTTAGCGGTGATACCGAGATCTGGGAAATTATCGCTATTTCATTCAGAGTTTCTTCGCTGGCGATCCTGTTGGCTATCCCGCCTGCCCTGATCATTGCCTTTGTTCTCGCCTACGGCAATTTTTTCGGCCGCCGGTTTATAATATCTTTGTTTAGTACTTTCCTGTCGATCCCTGCCGTGGTGATTGGCCTGACCCTGTTTATCGTGTTATCACGTCAGGGGCCAATGGGTAACATGGGACTGTTGTTTACCCAGACGGCGATGATTATGGGGCAGTTTCTGCTCAGCCTGCCTATCCTGATCGCGATGGCGCATACCTCGTTTCAGGCATCTGATCGTCGCGCCTGGGAAACTGCCAGGACCCTGGGGGCAAATCGACTATATGCATTTTTTACTGTCGTCTATGAAATCCGATTTGGCCTGATGGCAGCTATGCTCGCCGCTTATGGTCGCATCATTTCCGAGGTCGGTGCATCGATGATGCTGGGTGGCAATATTGCGCATTACACCCGCAATATCCCAACCGCTATCGCGCTTGAAACCAGTAAGGGTAATTTCGCCGAGGGTATCGCACTTGGCGCGGTGCTTCTTTTTCTCGCATTTATTTTAAATGCCTTATTGCACCACGTTCAGGGTAAAGGCAGTATTAACCCATGATTGATAACTTCCATTTTAGTTTTCACGGTATATGCAAGCACTACCGGCGCAAGTCGATACTGAATGACGTATCGATCACTATCGGCAATAGCGATTGCTATATCATTACTGGTGAGAATGGAGCCGGGAAGACAACTTTAATGAGAATACTCGCCGGCATCGAGAAACCGGATAGCGCCAATATCAGGATAAATGACGGCGCAGCCCTATCCTGGCGTAGCTGTCGGTCGCGTCTGTCGCAATCGCTGATGTACCTGCACCAGCAGCCTTATATGTTAGCCGGTAGCCTGCGACGCAATCTCGAATTTACCGCAAAGCTTAACCCTGCAATTATTGACAGGGTCGCCGCTGTTGAACAGGTGCTGCAATGGGCCAGGCTCGAAGCACTCGAGTCACAACAGGCGGTGAGTCTGTCCGGGGGCCAACAACAGCGGGTAGCACTGGCTCGAGCGCGGCTTCGAAACCCTCAAATCCTGTTACTCGACGAACCGACTGCCAACCTCGACATCGATGGTCGCGACAGAACCCTGATAATGTTAAAGGCTTTCCTGAAGAGTGGTACAGCAGTAGTGATTGCGACCCACGATCCAAGTATTTTTACTAACCTTAAGGGCCATGGCCTGCATATTGAAGATCAGAAACTACGCGATAAATCCATAACGCCTTCCAGGGTACTGGATATTTCGGATTACCAGAAGTCTCGCGGTATATGAGAATTCACAAAGAGGATATTACCGCCGTGATACTCGCCGGCGGCCAGGGCCGGCGCATGGGCGGGCAGGACAAGGGACTGCTCGAATTCGACGGACGCCTGATGATCGAAATTTTAATCGAGCAGTTGCAGAACCAGCAACTCGATATCCTGATTAACGCCAATCGCAACCAGGTCACCTATCGGTCCTATGGCTATCCGGTGATCGGCGATGATCTGGAGGACTACCAGGGCCCCCTGGCAGGTTTTGCGAGTGCCATGGCAACGGTAAAAACCCGTTATATTTTGACGCTTCCCTGCGATAGCCCGAGAATTGCCGACAGTTTTGTCGAGCGATTTGTCGAAACACAGGACCGCGAAAAATCACCGGTTTGCGTGGCGCATGACGGCGAGCGCCTACAGCCGGTTTACGCACTGATCGAAACCCGTTTGCTGGATGATCTGAAACAGTTCCTCGATAGCGGCGAACGCAAGATAGACCGCTGGTACGCACTGCACAACTACGCCCGGGTTGATTTTTCCGACGATGCGGCCATGTTTCAGAATATCAATACTCCGGAAGACCAACAACGCATGCAACAGGCCAGTCACAAATGAAAAACCCGGGTTTTCCAATAGTCGGCTTCAGCGCCTGGAGCGGCACCGGCAAAACCACACTCCTGACGCAGGTGATTCCACGGCTCAAAGCCAAAGGTCTGCGAGTAGCGGTGATCAAGCACGCCCATCATCACTTCGATCTCGACCGGCCAGGCAAGGACAGCTACGAATTACGTAAATCCGGCGCCGACCACACGATCATCTGTACCGCCACGCGCATGGCCGCGATCACCGAGTTTGCCAGCCCGGAACAGGAACCAACACTGGAACAAATCGTTGAAGGGCTCGATACCGACCGATTCGATATTCTACTAGTCGAGGGCTACAAGCACCTGGCCTTTTATGCCAAGATCGAACTGCATCGTGCAGCGCTGGGCAAGCCGTTTCTGCATCCGCAGGATCCGACAATTATTGCACTCGCCTGCGATGAGGAACCCGCGGAAGCCCCTGGAATTCCGGTGTTGGATATTAATAATCCATCGGCGATAGCCGATTTTATTTATGACGAGGTTTATTCCGGAAAATAGATTTTTTCTATACTGCCTCAGACCGCTAGAATATTCGGATCGTTATTACTCGACTGAAAAGCGATAAACGCCATCCAGCGTCAACCAGGTGTATCTATTATCGGCCCCGACTGGATAGATATAAGCGCAATCCGCTAAATCCAG
>JAPUFZ010000240.1 GCA_027293245.1 Gammaproteobacteria bacterium | reverse complement strand
AAAAACTTTTTTGGCAAGGAGCCGCGTCGTGATGTCAATCCGGACGAGGTAGTCGCCAGCGGCGCAGCCATTCAGGGTGGTGTACTGGGTGGCGATGTCAAGAATGTCCTGCTACTTGACGTTACGCCACTTTCACTGGGTATCGAAACCCTGGGCGGTGTAATGACCAAGTTGATCGAAAAAAATACCACGATTCCGACCAAGGCGGCGCAAACTTTCTCGACTGCGGAAGACAATCAAACAGCGGTTACCGTGCATGTTTTGCAGGGTGAACGCGACGTTGCCACCGCCAATAAGTCACTTGGCCGATTCGATTTGGCAGATATTCCGCCTTCGCAGCGTGGTGTGCCACAGATCGAAGTGACATTCGATATCGATGCTAACGGTATATTGAATGTATCGGCCAAAGACAAGGCGACCGGTAAGGAACAAAAGATCGTGATCAAGGCGTCTAGCGGACTGTCCGAAGAAGAAGTCGAATCCATGATAAAGGATGCGGAAGCTCACGCCGATGAAGATCGCAAGATGCGTCAAACGGTTGAGGCTCGTAATCAGGCTGATGCGATGATGCACGCGACCGAGAAATCGTTGAAAGACCTGGGTGACCAGGTTGAAGCCGAAGACAAGTCGAATATTGAAACCGCTATTGCGGCGCTGAAAACAGCGATGGAAGGCACCGACAAGGATGATATTGAAAGCAAAACCCAGGCGCTCGCAGAGGCCTCGAGTAAACTGGCTGAAAAAGCTTATGCTGCAAGTTCCGCAGAAGGCTCTGAACCAGTGGATGCCAATGCTTCAGCCGGATCAGATGATAGCAGTGACGATGTAGTCGACGCTGAGTTCGAGGAAGTAGAAGACGATAAGAAGCAGTAAGGGATATAGGAAACCAAATAGTCCCGGAAATTGGGGAACCTGGCCTGTTTTTTTACAGGCTAGGAGCCTGTCGAACCTGGGAGAATCTACTGCGCTACCGGGAGAGCGGCCCAGATATCCCCGATTTTTCGTTGCGTGGTCCTACTATGCGCCTCAAAATCGTGAATATCTGATCTCGCTCTCCCAGCATGCTCGCTACGATTTCCCAGGTCGGACAGACTCCGGGTTTTTGTTATTCAGGCAATATAAAGATGTCACAAAGAGATTATTACGAAGTTCTGGATGTAAACAGGTCAGTCTCGAATGCAGATCTGAAAAAAGCTTTTAGACGTCTCGCGATGAAGTATCATCCGGACCGTAATCCTGATAATTCGGAAACTGAAAAACAATTTAAGGAAGCCAGGGAAGCTTACGACATCCTGTCCAACCCAAACAAACGCGCCGCATACGACCAATTTGGTCACGCCGGTGTCAATCAGTCAGCCGGTGGTGGTTTTGGCAGCGGTGGTATCGGCGATGCTTTCAGTGATATTTTTGGTGACATATTCGGCACTGGCGGCGGTCGATCACGAGTACGTAAAGGTGCCGATCTACAATACAATCTTGAATTAAGTCTCGAAGATGCGGTAGCCGGTAACACGGTGAAAATCAGGGTGCCGACCATGAAGCACTGTACCAGTTGCTCGGGCACTGGTGCGAAGGAGGGTAGTTCTCCGGAAACCTGCGGAACCTGTGGCGGTCATGGTCAGGTTCGTATGCAACAGGGGTTTTTCTCCGTCCAGCAAACCTGCCCCAAATGCCGGGGTGCAGGCACGACGATAAGTGATCCCTGTCAAACCTGCCATGGCGCCGGCCGCGTCAAGGAACATAAAACATTGTCTGTTGATGTGCCGGCCGGGGTTGATAATGGCGATCGAATTCGGCTCAGTGGCGAAGGAGAAGTCGGTGAGGCGGGCGCACCCGCGGGCGATTTGTATGTGCAAATGCATGTGAAACCACATGCGATATTCGAGCGCGACAATGTAGACCTTTATTGTGAAGTGCCCATCAGTATAGTGACGGCGGCCCTGGGCGGTGAACTCGAGGTACCGAGCCTAAATGGCCGCATGAATCTTAAAATTCCACCTGGCACTCAAACCCACAAATCGTTTCGTATGCGTGGTAAGGGGATAAAATCCGTGCGCGGTGGCCCGGTAGGCGATTTGATTTGCAGAATTGTTGTGGAGACGCCGGTTAAGTTAAATGCTGAACAAAGGGATTTACTCGAGCAGTTTGGTAGGTTAACGGGTAAGTCAGCCAGGAAACATGGTCCCAATGAAAAATCCTGGGTGGATGGTGTGAAACAATTCTTCGAAGATATGAAATCTTGAAGGACATGGTAAGAGTCGCAATAGCCGGCGCCGCCGGCCGTATGGGCAGAAACCTGGTGCAGGCCTGCGCCCTGTCTGAGCAGATCCAACTGACCCAGGCGACCGATAAATCCGGCCACGCATTGATCGGATCGGACGCGGGTGTTATCGCTGGTATCGAGCCACAGAATGTGTTGATTGCTGAGGTGTTAGAGGCGACCGAATTTGATGTACTGGTCGATTTTACCCACCCATCAGTCACCACAAATCATGTTGATTATTGTTTGCAATACAACAAAAAAATGGTGATTGGAACCACTGGCTGTGATGCGGCACTGGAACAGAAACTACGCGACGCCGGCGATTCTATTGCGATCATGTATGCACCCAACATGAGTGTCGGGGTTAACCTGTGCCTGCAGTTGATAGCCACCGCGGCCAGGGTATTAGGCGACAGCGTCGATATCGAAATCATCGAGGCGCATCATCGTCACAAGGTCGATGCACCTTCGGGAACCGCGATCAAGATGGGGCGGGTGATAGCCGATGTCCTGGGACGCGACCTGGATAGTTGTGCAGTTTATGGCCGCGAAGGACAAACAGGTGTGCGAGAACGCAAAACCATTGGGTTTGAGTCGATTCGTGCGGGTGATATTGTCGGCGAACATACGGTTCTTTTTGCCGATGAAGGCGAGCGCATAGAAATCACGCACAAAGCCTCGAGTCGTATGACCTTTGCCAATGGTGCTATTCGAGCCTGCGAATGGATTCAACACCGGGACAAGGGCCTGTATGGTATGCCCGACGTGCTGGGGATTTAAACTCTAACTGGCTCATCTTGTAGGGCGCAATGCCCTTTGGTTATTGCACCCTACGACCTGATTGTGCCTTGCAGATGACTCAAATGCCTGCGCTGAAGTCGCATTTAAATAAGACGGTGAGCCAGTCAATCATACACTGACCAACTGTTTATTCTAACCGGGTTCGGATTCCTGCTAGTTAAAATCGTCTTTTCTTGAAATCGATATGGTGCTAATGTCCTGAGGCTTCATATTGATTTATAGAGTGTAGATCTTGCATCATAATTTGCATTAATTAAGTTTTATAAGCATATGAATTTAAATAATTTCACCATATTTCCAGCTATCCATTTGCGCAATGGTGAGGTGGTCCGTTTTACCCAGGGAGACACAAAAAACCCGGTTGTATTTCATAACGACCCTCTGGCCTGCGCGCAACAATGGATAGATCAGGGTGCAGAATGGTTACAGGTCATCAATCTGGATGCAGCATTTAACGAAGAGGCATCTAACAACTGGAATCTAATTGAAAAAATTTGCCAACTAGACGTCGATATCCAGTTTGGCGGTGGGATTCGCGGCATGGATGATGTGCACTGGGCAATGAAGTCGGGAATTAAGAGGGTCATCATAGGGACTGCCGCGGTAAAAAATCCCCAGTTAATGGCCGATGCGATTGCCGAATACGGTAGCGATTCAATAATTTTGGCAATTGATACGGACGCGGGAGGAGAAGTACAAATCGATGGTTGGCGGGCTGGAGGCAGTGTGCAGGCAACAGGCCTGGCCATACAAATGCGGCAACTGGGTGTTACTTCGGCAATACATACCAGTATCCACCTCGACGGTTCAATGACCGGTGTCGACCTTGAAGCCTCTATCGAGCTGGCCAGAATTAGTGGCCTGAACATTATTGTTGGTGGTGGTATCGGCAGTCTTGAGGATGTGCTCGAGTGCTATAACAATGAAGGCATTAACGGGGTCATCATAGGCAAGGCTTTGTACACAGGCAAGGTGGACCTGAAAAATGCCCTGCGCAGCGCGAGCCAAAAGAACTCATTCGAAAATAGTGTTGCCGAATGGAAAGCCGAGCAGACTACAACCTGGGCAAAATTTAGTTATGAACTGGTTGAAAATAACCTGAATAAACATATCCCGGTCGACTCACCGCCGTTGCGCATTCTCGATGCTGGTGGTGGCAATGGTCTGGATAGCCTGGCTTTGGCACGCATGAATCATACGCTCGATATCGTCGATACTTCGCAAAAAATGCTCGATGATGCCAATGCAAATGCCGCACTTGCCGGTGTTTCGGGACGGGTCAGCACACATTCGATCGATATCCTGAATATTGCTAAGAAATTCAGCGAAGATGAGTTTGATATGATTCTATGTCACAACGTGGCGCAGTTTTTTGACGATATCGAGCCCCTGCTCAATGCCCTTTTCAGGGTGTTAAAATCGGGTGGTATCTTATCTCTGATCGTACCCAATCAATATTCTCTGCCCTACCAGGCCGCTTTTCAAAATGGTGATCTAGACGAGGCCTATGA
>JAPUFZ010000024.1 GCA_027293245.1 Gammaproteobacteria bacterium | reverse complement strand
CTCGTCACCGGTCTTAAGCGCCTCAAGCAATGACAAGTCGCAAATTATGCAATCCTGATTAAAATGGCTGGTCTCAAGGTCGGCACACTCGCTGGTCTCGATGCCTGAAACACCAGCATATCGTTTTAATAGTTCGTCGTCACAAACCCATCGCGCCCGTTTGCGCGACTGTTGCGGCAAACTTCCCGCGCCCCAGAACCATAAGCTATTGATTGTTAGCAGGCCTGCCTGTAGTCGATTCTGGTTGATTTCGTGCGCATGCAGGTACATTTGCATTTCGTTGATCAATTTATACCAGGGCAATCTGTGTTTCGACTGTTCGGTATAAGGATCTGCTTTCTTGCCAATAACCGACAGGTAATGCGGGTAGTGCCGGGGAGGATCACATTGTTTTAAATACATTAACCAATGCCCGCCTGCAACTGATTGTATATCACAATCTACATTAAAATAACTTTTTAAATCATTGATTAATATAAGTATATCGTCATAATTTGTTTGGTTATCCTGAAGCGGAAGGACGATCGCATTGTGCATATCAACCTTCAGGTGAATTGGTCTGAATAGAATGTATTGGTGTTTGTCGCCTGCTCCCTGGTCGACAAAGGCCTGGGCAAATGGCAGTACCTGAAAATTTTGCCATCCCATACAGGCCGACAGGATCGGTTCCAGTTCAAACACAGAATTTTTACTGGCTCTGGCATATCGCAGAAAACTGTTAAGCGCCGGCAGACTGTTTTCCAGGAAGGCTGGATCCAGAGTCTCCAGGGGCAGGTCAAACAAGCCGGGAATAATCAGATCGAGTTGAACTGACATTGTTCTAGCCCAGGCCAGGACTATCCATCAGACTCGTGGCCATTAGTTCGTTGAGATCATTGGATAGATTTTCGGTTGCAGCAATCATTTCGATCTGTCGCTTCATCAATTCACCCTGCTCTGGAATGAGTTTCCTCCAGTACAGGAAGCTGTTGGCCATTCTCGCCGCTACCTGTGGATTGATAACATCCAGCTCAATAATTTTTTTCGCGACGAATTCGTAACCAAGGCCACTGCTGGCGTGGAAGGCGCTGGAATTAGCGATTAGCGCACCGAGTAACGATCTCGCCCGATTCGGATTATGTAATGTGTAAGCCTTATGCTCAAACAGCGCGATGATTTCCGCGAGCGCATTATGCTCATAGGACATCGCCTGGGCGCTAAACCACTTATCGACCACCAGGGCCGTATCCTGCCATTGTTGATAAAATTGATCGACGATGGTATCGCGCACCGAATTTCGATAATGAACAATTGATTGCAGGCAGCCAATTTGATCGGTCATGTTATTTGCCGTCTCGAACTGCTGAGAACAAAGTTCAAAATAATCGCTTTTATCGAGCATTAGCAAGTAGGCCAGGCAAGTATTCTTCATTCGGCGCCGGGCAGTATCCTCCGGCGACACTCGATACTCACCGCGTTGATCACATTCAACATATAGTGCAAGCAAGCGCTCTTCATTAACCCTGGCAATCGAGTACTTAACATATTCGCGAACTTGTCGAAGCTTGTGTACATCGACCGTAACCAGCATTTCGCCCAGGTACTTCTCACTGGGCAAAACCATCATTTCCGCCACCAATGGAAGGTCCGTTTCCTTATCCAGCAATAATTTCCGGTAAGCGCCTGCCAGTCCTTGCGTTGCTGCCGACCAGGCCTCAGGTGATATTTTCATCAAACCCAGCATGACTCGACTGGCATACTGCTGTCCAGCCTCCCAGCGGTTAAATGGATCGCTATCACAGGACATTAAAACCGCGAGTTCGTCGTCGAGCGAATCGGTTTCCAGCAGCACGGGCGCGGAAAATCCGCGCAACGCCGAAATCAACGGTAGCGCATGTATATTTTTGAACTTCAGTTGTTGCCGCTTCGCCCTGACGTCAACCGTATGCTCCAGGCTTCCCTGGGCATCGAGTTTGATTGCCCCTCCCTGTGGGTCGAACAGTGAAATTCTCATGGGTAAGTGAAAGGCCTGATTGGGCTTACCCCGGGTCTCACCAGGGTGCTGTATTATGTCCAGTATCAGGGACTGCTTAGACTGGTCATAATCTCGTTTGATTTCAATTTTCGGAGTTCCCGATTGCTCATACCATAGTTGAAACTGATCGAGATTTACACCCGAAGCATCCGCCATCGCCTGCCTGAAATCATCCGTGGTTACCGCCTGCCCATCGTGTCGCTGGAAATAAAGATCCATACCCTTACGAAAATTTTCCACACCCAGCAAGGTATGGATCATGCGCACTACTTCAGCACCCTTATTGTAAACCGTCGCTGTATAAAAATTATTAATCTCCTGGTACGAGGCGGGTCGAATCGGGTGCGCCATAGGGCCAGCGTCTTCGGCAAACTGATGATTACGTAAGACGCGTACGTCATTTATTCGCTGAATTGCTGCCGAGGTCATATCGGCGCTGAATTGCTGATCCCTGAATACGGTTAAGCCCTCCTTCAGGCTCAGTTGAAACCAGTCACGACAGGTCACCCGGTTACCGGTCCAGTTATGGAAATACTCGTGGGCAATAACTCCCTCGATCGCGAGGAAATCGCTGTCTGTCGCTGTTTCTGGATTTGCCAGCACGTATTTTGTATTAAAAACATTGAGCCCCTTGTTTTCCATCGCGCCCATATTGAAATCGTCCACTGCGACGACCATGTACAAATCTAGATCGTATTCAAGGCCGTAGGTTTCCTCATCCCATTTCATCGCTTTTTGCAGGGATGTCAGGGCATGTGCACATTTGTCTTTATTATGGTGTTCGGTGAAAAACTGCAGGTCTACCGACCTACCCGATGCGGTCACAAATGTACCGTTTATACACGCGAGATCACCTACCACCAATGCAAACAGGTAACTGGGTTTTGGATAGGGATCCGACCAGCGAAACCAGTGACGCTCACCCGATTCTCCTGAATCAACGCACACACCGTTTGAGAGCACAACCGGATATTTTGCCTTTGCAGCACTAATCGTTGTTTCAAACACAGACATGACATCGGGCCTGTCGATGTAATAGGTGATGCGACGAAATCCCTCAGCCTCACACTGTGTACAAAAATTTCCTGAGGAAAGATAAAGACCTTCGAGGCTAGTGTTCGCCGATGGATCAATCTCGACCTCGCAGGAAAATTCAAACTCATCCGCAACCTCAAATACGATCAGCTGTGTTTCTGTGATTTCGTACTGTGCCGGCTGGAGCACTGCGCCGTCGATACTGAGGCTCAGCAGGCTAAGCCCAATACCATCCAGCCGCAAAGAAGCGGTAGCGTCTTCGGTCTGCCGGGATAGTTGCAAGCAGCTAGTCACCCGGGTTTGCTGTTCGTCGATATTGAAGCTAAGACTGGTACGCCTGATGGTGAAATCGGGGGCCCGATATTCACTCAGGTACTTACGTCGGTTCTGATCAGTTTTCATTTTGACATCGGTTAAAAATAATCGACCAAGTTTACCTTAATCGCTCGGTTAGAGGTGCTAAAAAATGTATCTCGCAAAGGCGCAACGTGCAGGGAAGCACTAATGCCGTGGGGGCATGGATGCCCAGGAACGGCGAAGCACGCAAAGGGGTAATGGGTTATAGGAGTTTTCCAACAAACTATTTACAGTACGATAAATATTAATCGCTGTATCAAAAATACATCTTCCAATCTCTTACCCGCTTTTCCTTTGAGTGCT
>JAPUFZ010000239.1 GCA_027293245.1 Gammaproteobacteria bacterium | reverse complement strand
GGATTGGTCTCGCACCGGGGCAAGACACACCTTGTCGTCGCAGGCTTGGTGAGCCAACACAAGACTCCTAGCGCAGACCATGGCCCAGAATTCCTGATCCTGTCAGGTCGATAATTATGATCAAACTCACAGAGCAGGCGGCAAAGCAAATCATAGATTCAGCGGAGCAGGGGAAAATGCAGGGAATTCCACTCAGGCTCGCGATCAAGGAACAGGACGATGGTAGTTTCCACTACGCCATGGGGTTCGATGAGCAACGCTTGCCTGGAGATATATTTGTCAACATCGAGGAAATCAGTATGGTTGTTTCCGCAATCAGCAAAGACCTGGCGGAAGGAATGACCATTGATTATGTCGAACTGGAACCCGGAAAATCCGAGTTTATTTTTCTCAACCCGAATGACCCTACCTACGTCCCGCCACACTAAGTCCGGGTTTATGCGGATTTAGCTGTAAGCTGGTATAGTGAGATCCTGGGATGATTTTTCTATACCATGCGAATAATATGACTGAGTCAGGTAACAGGGTCGACAGTTCATCATCGAGTTTTTTTAAAGCCTGGTTTGTCAAACTGGATAAACGCGATCGGCTATTATTGGCGAGCGGTCGATTCATCATTGCCATTCAATTGGTTGTATTGTTATCGCTGCTTCTGCTGCTTGGACTGTTATCCTTTTCAGCACTGCCCACCGATACTTTAAATTACCTTTCCCCCATCATTCCCTGGCTTTCGATAGCCGCAATCGGAGTCGTACTGATCCTCGCCCGCTCGATCTGGAAAATACTGCTCGACCCCCTGTTGCGTTTGTGCAGGTGGGCGGATTTAATGCGTGGTGTCAACCTTGACGCTAGCGTCGTATTTGATAAAAACAGCGATTTCACCGAGCTTTCCAGTGACATTAATATGCTCGGTAGAATGATTAATCAGCTATCACGAGAAACCGAGGTACAGCTACAAAAACATACCGACTTTATATCGATGGAATCTCGATCATTAGCGATATTGTACGAGGTAGCCTCCAGCATCAACATGGCCCGGGATCTCAATGAGCTTTTCAAGAAATCACTCAACTCGCTGTGCAAAAATCTGCATGCCAGTGCCGGGGTTATCAGGCAGGTCATGGATATTAACGAACTGGAGATAGTGGCCACATGCGGAGAAATAAGGCAAGATTTCCTCGCCGAGGTCAACCAGTTATTGCCAGTCTCACCCCCTGCAAAAGGCAAGGGTTCTGAACCAGGATTTTACGCACCTGACTCGATTTCATGCTCTAGCGTGATTGAATATGATCAGCGCAGTTGCGCCGATAATTTTTTGGTCGTCACTGTACCGATTCAATATCGTGAGATCTCTTCCGGAACTATTAATCTGTTTTTCCCGCAGGACATGCGCGCCGATATCGATAATTACGGAGAATTGTTTATCAGTATTGGGCAGCATCTGGGTACCGCAGTTGAGAAGTATCGACTCGATGAAGATGAAAGCCAGTTACTGATAATGCAGGAACGCACGCGGTTTTCGCACGAATTGCACGATTCCCTTGCCCAGACTATGGCTAGCCTTCGGATTCAGGTACGCATTCTCGACGAATTATTCCAGAGCGACGATGAACCGGCCATCTGGGATGAACTGGGACGAGTCGAAAATACGATTGAGCAAGCCAATGACCAACTACGAGAACTGATAACGCATTCTCGCATTCCGATGAATAAACGTGGTTTAATTTCTTCGATTCAGGAAACAGTACAACGGGCGCGCGAAGAAACAGACATTTATTTCTATTTACAAAATGAATGGTCTGCGCAGGAGCTGCCGGCAAATATCGAATTACAGGTGCTGAGGATTGTGCAGGAGTGTATCGCAAATATTCGAAAGCATAGCCAGGCCCGCAGTGTACGGGTGCTGCTAAGGACCGACCGCGTGGGCGGTGGTCACTATGTGTTAATAGAGGACGATGGCACTGGTTTTGATGAAACTGAGATCGAGTCTGTGGGTGGAGAACACCTTGGCCTGAGTATTCTTCGCGACAGAGCAAAACAAATTAATGGTGAAATTACAATCGATAGCGACCCTGGTGAAGGCACCCGAATTAGCCTGCAATTCGTATATCCTGATTCAAACGATTCGTTGTCTCTGAGCGCAACTTGATGAATTTGAAAGTTTTACTTATCGATGATCACAGATTATTCCGTGAAGGTCTGCAGAGTCTGCTGCAAAGGCGAAACATCGAAGTGCTCGCTGCTGTAGGAGATGGCTCGGAAGGTATGAAACTGGCACGGGAACTACGGCCTGATATTATTTTGCTGGATATGCGTATGCCCATCATTGATGGTATCAGCGTATTAAAACAACTGAAACAACGCGAACTGAGTATGCCTATAGTAATACTCACGACTAGCTCCAACGAACAGGACTTGCTAGATGCACTAAAGTATGGAGCCAGTGGTTACCTGTTAAAGGACATGGACCCAGATGCACTGGTTATCGCACTACGTGATATCAACTCCGGTAAAACGGTGGTTGCACCGCATTTAACATCAGTTCTGGTGCGCTTTGTTCAGGGCGACACCAATACGACCGAGGAACAGGGCCCATTTAACAACCTGACACCACGCGAGAGAGAGATACTTAAGCTGATAGCCGATGGGCAGGGTAACAAGCTGATCGCCCGCAATTTGGGGATTTCAGACGGCACCGTCAAATTACATGTAAAGGCTGTACTCAGAAAACTGGAAGTTCACTCCAGGGTTGAAGCAGCCGTGATGTATATCGAGCACTACTATCAGTCCAGGATCCTGTCCGAGGATAGAGGTCGTAGCGAGGGAAGTTGATCGGAAAAGATGACGATCGGAAAACGGCAAAGGTGACAGAGGCAATGGCACCTACTTAACCTTTTAGAACTCGTCATTGCGGCCCCCGAGCCGCAATCCAGCGCCCTATGGATACCGGCGGTCCGACGCTTCGGTCAAGCCCGGGATGACGACGATATTAGGCTTAAGTAAGTGCCATTGTGTTCTGATCCGAATCTAGTTTCATGCGTAGCCAGGATTACCGTCAACATTTAACAGCTTTGGTGTATTCATCCTGGTTATTTTGGCTACTTTCACATCGCGCAAATAGTCGGCAATCAGGTCCCAGATCGGCTCACCGGGAGATTGCGAGCCAACAGTGGCCCAACCTGCCACCTTATAGTTATTGCCTGCTTCTATCGATGTGCCATTGTCCAGTTGCATCGATGTAATACGCGACCCTGCCTTTTCAAGCGGATCGATTACATAGTCCATACCACCCAGGCGAACCATATCCCCCCCTTGCTGGTAATAGGGATCCTGATTAAACAGATTATCGGCTACGTCTTCCAGGATTAACTTTAAATCATTGCCGGACATTTCGCGCACGTAGGTTTCCGGATAGGTAATACAAGTTTGATCGAGAACATGTTCCATTGTTATTGCTTGGTCCGCGAGAACCGTAGTTCCCCACCGAAATCCAGGTGATAAAGCAATTTGCGCGTCCCCCTGGATACGTAAGGCATCGCATATAATCTGGTCAAAGGTGCCATTAAAATTTCCGCGCCGAAAAAGTGTTCCATCGGCAACCGACAGCTTCTCGTTCAGCTTATCCAGGTAAGGTTTTCTCTGGTCGGCAATATACTGCGTCATTTCTGCGTCTGCCTCGAGCAAATTGGAGAACACAGGCAACAATCGAAAACGAAAATCACGTAACTTTTTATCCTTGATATCTAAATCCATGACCCCGAGAAACTTACCATTCGAACCAGCGTTGGTGACCAGGGTCTTGCCGCCCGGATTATCGACCGGGATGGCCCCGGGCACGCCATCGTGCGTATGGCCGCCAAAGATTGCGTCGATTCCGCGCACCCGGGAAGCCAATTTAAGATCAACATCCATGCCATTGTGAGATAGCACGATGACTGCATCGGGATTTTCTTCATCTCTTACCTGATTGACCATCTCCTGCATATCGTCTTCATTGATTCCAAAGGTCCAGTCAGGGATGAAGCGTTGCGGATTGGCGATTGGCGTATAGGGAAAAGACTGACCGATAACCGCAATTCTCAAACCGCCCACGTCGCGAACGCTGTAGGGCTTGAATACATGCCCGCTATCTTCATCGAAGTCGCCAATATCACCATATTCATAGTCGAATATCGCATCGTCTTTTACCTTGCAATTCTGGCTGATAAATTCGCCATTAAAGGCCTGTGCGTTATCCAGGATCTCTTTGGCCAGATAGGTAAATTCCCAGTGTCCGGTCATCAAATCGACACCGAGTAAATTACACGCGCCGATCATATCCTGACCCCGAGTCCATAACGAGGTACCCGAGCCCTGCCAGGTATCACCGCCATCCAGTAACATCGATTTCCCATCGCCAACTTCACCGCGCATCTTCTTAATCAGTGTCGCGAGGTGGGCGAAGCCCCCTACTTTCCCGTACTGGGCAGCAGATTCGTCGAAATTCAGGTAGGTATAAGCATATTCTTCGATTCCACCGCTGGGAATCTCAAAACGGTTTAGCAGATTTTTACCTACCAGGTGAGGGGCCTTACCATAAGCGCCGGCAACGCCGATATTGACACTGGGTTCACGGAAGTAGACTGGATTTAACTGCGCGTGACAATCGGTAAAGTGAAGGATGCGTGCATTGCCAAATGCAGGCATTTCGTAGAGATCCGACGGGGCTTTTTTCGAAGCAAATACTGACCTGGGTACCAGACCGGCAGCACCTGCAAGTCCCATTAAATGGATGAATTCCCTTCTGCTGATACTCACAATAGCCCCCCATTAACCGAATTTAACTATCTATATCTGAATCACAGGCCAGATACAATATCCCTCAAGGGTTGGGTTAGAACTGCCCTTTCTGGAGGGTAAGCCTGGAAAACTCGATTGGATACATGGTTAGTCAGATCATTAAGCGGCGAATTTCGGCAGTTTGCAGATGCTGCTGTCGACGATGATTCGAGGCGTCCCGTTTGCAAAAGGCGGTTTGTAGTATCTGCAGGGCATCACCGTGGGAAACCATTAAGATGGTCGTAGCCGAGTATTTCGCTTCATAATCGAAGACCAGGGCGCTAACCCGTTGCATCACCTGATTGGGGCTCTCTACTCCCTTGTCAACATTGTCCGGATTAATTTCGTCTTTGGCCCATAGCAGTGGGTAAGCACTATCCGGGGTTAGTTCCCACTC
>JAPUFZ010000238.1 GCA_027293245.1 Gammaproteobacteria bacterium | reverse complement strand
ATTTCCCCGATTAATCGTTGCGCAGGATCCACTATGCGCCTCAAAATCGGAAAAATCTGGTCTCACTCTCCAACCATGCTCGCTACGATTCCCTAAGTACGACAGACTGCTAGCTAAAAATTTGCTGCTCATATCTTAAATTCGAGTGTATAATCGATTCATCAAGAAAAGTTAAAGGTAATCACTATGGAAAATGTTGGCATTTATACTCCCCCGCAGAAGAGCAATGCTGTGATTGGGGAAATCTCAGACACTTTTCACGTTGATTTGTCGAATGACGATCTGGAAGTGACACAGTCAGCTCAGGACAAACTACTCGAAATTATCAGCGCGAGCGACGATGATGTATCCGCCATTCGTATTTATGTCGGTGGCGGCGGCTGTGGCGGTATGTCCTATGGCATGACATTCACCGATCAGCAAACCGATTTTGATACGGTACAGTCCTTCGATGGTTTCAAGCTTTACATTGACGTTGTTGCCCTCAACTACTTACGCGGTGCTCAAATTGATTATATCCAGGAAGTTGGTCAAGAGAGATTCGTATTCAATAACGTATTTGCCGAAACTGGCGGCACCGGTGCCTGCGGTGGGTGCGGCGCAGCTGGCGGTGGTGAGGGCGACGCAGCTGGCGGCGGTGGGGGCGGTTGCGGATAGAAATTAGCACCCCTCAAACTCCCCAAACCATCTTAGCAAAGCCTGGCCACAAGCCAGGCTTTGTGCTTCTAATCGCGCCATCGGGCAGTTACCGGATCGGCCCCTATGTCAAAGCGGCACAATCGCTGGGTATCGATATACTGGTGGTATCGAATAGTAAACATTCGCTCGTAGCCGAAGTGGCCGAGGGCATTACCGTAGACTTTTCGGACCCGTCACAGGCTCGTAAAACCATCCTCGCCGCAATTGATAAACTTAACATTCTCTGCGTATTGGCGACTGACGATTCCTGTGTCGCTTTAAGCAGTCAAATTGCCGAGCATCTTAATTTACCACACAATTCACCCAGCGCATCCGAGTTAACCCATCGCAAGGATCTGGCAAGACAGGCTTTGCAGAAAGGCGGATGTAACACACCCGAATTCCAGATTATCAGTTTAAAGCGGGCACCGCTTACACAGCTAAATATCGAGTATCCGGTAGTGGTTAAACCCCTGAGCCTGTCCGGCAGCAGGGGTGTCATTAGAGCCGATAGTGATGAAGAGCTTATCGAAGCCTGCCGGCGTATTGACTCCATTCTTGAAGACGCCGGGCAAAATGGATTTGTGCGTGAGCAGCTACTGGTGGAATCTTACCTCGATGGTGCAGAATTTGCGGTTGAAGGTTTTTTGATCAACGGCGAGTTTCATTTACTGACAATATTTGACAAGCCTGAGCCATTGATCGGTCCATTTTTTGAAGAAACTTACTATCTAACACCCAGCCAGCTGGATAAAATCAGCAAATACAAACTGTTAAATGAAATCGCGAAGTGTTGTAAGGCTTATGGATTAACCCACGGCCCGGTACACGCCGAAGCCCGGATCACTCCTGGCAGAGTTGTTTTACTGGAGTTGGCAGCCAGGACAATAGGCGGGCAATGTGGCCAGTTAATCGAGTTTTCGCTCGAGCAAAAGCTGGAGGAACTGGTAATACAGGGAATGTGTGGGCAATTACCAGATGCACCCGTCCGTTTCGAAGCTGCCGGTGTATTAATGATTCCGGTCACCGCTTCCGGCATCTTAAAAAGGGTGGAAGGCCTGACCGCCGCATTGCAGGTGGAGTATATTAAAGATATCGAAATTCATATCCGCGAAGGCTACGAATTGCTACCCCTGCCCGAGGGTTCAAGTTATCTCGGATTTATATTTGCCCAGGCGCCAGACTATCAACAAACCTACCAGGCGTTAAAATCTGCCTACCAAAAATTGACTTTCGTTACCCAACCAATCTGGAAACTGGCAGCGGGCTAGCCCGCCTGGTGTTACAACCTACTTTTTTGCTCCGGGTGGTCTAAAACCTTCAGGCTGCTGCCCCATGTCGCCTTCCTTGAAAAGAAATCCAAGCATATGCTGTTCAATAACAGCCAGACTCGCCGGATCGACAGTAGACAGGCCATTCTCATTAATAATCATGGTTTGACGCTCTATCCATTGTTTCCAGCCATCTTCCGAAACATTTTGAAAGATGCGCTGACCCAACTCCCCTGGATAAGGCACTTTCTTTAAAGCCGGCGCTTCCGCACCCAGTACTACACATTTAACCATTCGAGTCATTTTTGCACCGTAACATAAAGCTGCTGAAATTAAACTGCTAGGTATGATATCAAATTGTGGCTAAATCAATATACCTAATTGGCACAGGATCATGCCGGATTCCGAGCCGGTACCGGAATGACGCAGGAGGTTGGGAATCCTTTCTGCTTTCTGGTTTAATATTATTCTGTAACTTATTCATTTATTTAAATAAACTATACCTATAATAAGTGTAGAAATCGCCGTATTATGTTTAGATCTGTGACCCGTTCCACGGAAGTAAAATGGTGTTTTGCGAGATTCAGCTATAATTTTACTGATATAAACGTAAATGCCTGAAAGCATTGGATAAATAAAAGGTTTCGAATTGCAGCTTTATAAAAATCAGTCAGCTACAAAATCACCCCTGAATTTTCATATTGACAGTAATGGCATAACCCACACGGGTCACGTCAGAACCAGAAATGAAGATTCCTACCTGGTTTTAGCCGAAGAAAATTTATGGGTTGTCTCCGATGGTATGGGAGGTCACCAGGCCGGTGATTTTGCAAGCCACTCGATTACTCAAAACCTGGGATTATTCAAGCAGGCAATGTCGCTGGACGATACAATATTAAATCTGGAAGAAAATATAATAAACTCCAACACGCTGATCAGAAAAAAAGCTGAGACACTAGGCAAGAATACGACCATCGGCGCCACGGTGGTTTGTGTTTATATATGGAGAAACCACCTTTTTACTTTCTGGGCAGGCGACAGCCGACTCTATCGATTTAGGGATGATGCGCTCAGCAGGCTGACCGAAGATCATAGCTATGTCGAAGAGCTGGTGAAAATGGGTAAGATCGAGGCCAGGGATGCCGAAGCCCATCCTGCGGCGAACGTGGTTCTAAGGGCAGTGGGTATCGATGACATTTTATGCCTGGATTTCGAATATTTCGACTTACAGGACGGGGATATCTTCATCATTTGCTCTGATGGTCTATATAAAGACCTGGATGAGGCAAAAATTCAGCCCATTATTCAGCAATATAAAGATAATATCGAAGTATTAGCTCAAACGTGAGTATCTTCGTCACTGGATGCGGGCGGTACCGACAATACGTCAATCATTACCATCAAGGTTAGCAACAAACAAGAAAATGTCTGAAGTCTGTAAATCACTGATTAACGACTACATCACCGGTGCCTTAAGCCTTGCTGACTTT
>JAPUFZ010000237.1 GCA_027293245.1 Gammaproteobacteria bacterium | reverse complement strand
CTCCGGTAACTGGCTGGCTTTAATTTCACGATCAACTTCCCCTTTTTCCAATTCTTCCTGGTGAGACACAAAACTTTCTGATTGCACAACCAGGGCAAAATTTTGCTGGTCCACTACGATTGATTCTTCTGGAATTACCGGTTCGGCTATAGCTGCCGGCCCGCTCGAAGCGAGTGATGCATCGGTAGCCGCCATCTCCGCTTTAACCAGCTCCGCTTCGACAGCCGGCCCGGAAACCATCGGATCATTCTTTTCCAGGGGGTCTTCCGAGACACTCGGTTGGCTGACCATAACCGTTTGGCTGGCTTCAGTTTTGACTACTTGTTGGTCAGTATCTACCGGGTTGTCGTTATTTTCCGTGACCGCCCCATTACTTTGCGAGAGATCAGTTTGTGAGAGATCAGTTTGCGAGGGTGACTCTGCCGGCGGCGGCAAGCTTTCATGCAAGATTGGCGTTTCAGCCCTAATTTGCGTCAGTGCGCCTGCCCATAATGGTTCCGTTTTGTAAATGGCAAAAGTCAAAGCCACCAGTATCATTGCGGCAAGCCACCACAGCAGTCTGGATTTGTTCGGTCCTTCTCGACTAAAATCGCTGTCATTAACAGCCGCGATTACGTGTCGCGTTGTCAGGCTGTGGGTACTCTCCGAGAAAGCCGATAACAGTACCTTGTCGGCGATAATATTAATCCGCCGCAACAACCCATTTGAATAACGTGCAACTTTTTTCGCCAGCTTTTGGGTGATTATCTCGGGGCCCGCATAACCAACTTCGCGCATTCTGAAATTCAGATAATCATGAATTTCAGAAGCCGTGAACGGAGATAAATTGAAATTGTGGGTTATTCTCTCACGTAATTGCCTGATCGATTTACTCGACAGATTCTGGTCGAGTTCAGGTTGACCAAAAAGGATGATTTGTAACAGTTTATGCTGGTCGGTTTCGAGGTTGGATAATAATCGAATTTCTTCGAGGGTTTCCAACGGCATGCCCTGGGCTTCTTCAATAAACAATACCACCTGTTTGTCTTCAATATGCCGCTGCAACAGGTAATCGTGCAACATGTGCATGACCTCGTGCTTGGAAGCATCTTTCGCGACATGCAGCTCCAGTTCGTGCGCAATAACAAACAAAATATCTTCAGCAGAGACACTGGGATTTCCGATATAGATAATCTCTACCGACTCCGGCAACTGGAGTTGTAGCATGCGGCAGAGCATGGTTTTACCACTACCGACTTCACCAACCACCTTGATAATACCTTCGCCACGATGAACCGCGTACACCAACGCACCGAGGATATCACCACGCTTACCGCCTTCGAAAAACAGGCTGGTGTCCGGTGATATCTTAAATGGTGGTCTATTTAGGCCGAAGTATTCTTCGTACATTAGCCCTTGTCCTCCAGGCGGTCTATTCTTCCGTACAGTGTCGTGCGGTTTATCCCGAGCATATCCGCGGCCTTAGTAACATTGCCATCGTGTTCACTCAGGGCGAGATCAATCATTTCCTTTTCCACCGATTTCAACATTTGATCGAGTTGGAAATTGTCCTTATGCAATGCATTTTTCAGCCAGTCATCATTGCTGACCGTAGCGCCTGGTCGACGCAATCCCGACATCTCCATTTTCAGTGTATTGGTCTTTATGGTCTGCCCCGGATACTTGGCCGAAAGGCGGATGATTATATTTCTTAATTCTCGCACATTCCCGGGGAAAGTATATTCATTCCAGAAACTTAAGGCCTCTTCATCTAACTGGAAAGTCGCTATCTGTTCACCCACATGCTGCTTGTAATAATCCAGTAAAATAAGTTTGTCGTCACCTCTTTCGTGCAAGGAGGGCAGCTTCAACGTCAATACACTGAGCCGGTGATACAGGTCTTCTCTGAACTGCCCGTTATCTATCGCTGCCAGTATATCCTTGTTGGTGGCCGCCAATACGCGCGCAGCCGAATGCCGTGGCTGGGTTTCACCGAGGCGATAGAATTCACCATCTTCAAGCACCCGTAACAACTTGGCCTGCAAGTCCATGGGCAAATCTGCTACTTCATCAAGCAGCAAGCTACCCGAACCGACTTCTTCGAAAAAACCTTTCCTGGTTTCGGTAGCGCCGGTAAACGCGCCTTTAGTGTGACCAAACAATTGTGACTCGAGCAATTCGCCATTGAACGCGGCACAGTTCAATGTCAGAAAAGGTTGCTGTTTTCGAGGGCTGCAAAGGTGCAAATTTCTTGCCGCTACTTCTTTTCCACTGCCTGAATCGCCTTCTATCAAAACCGAGTAAGGCGAGCCGGCGAGCTGGCGGATTTGCATGCGCAACAGTTCGATGGGTTCGCTGGAACCGATGAGACCGACGATGTCACCGTCTCCTGTCTCACCACCTACGGCCTTGATTTGTTTTTTCAGGCGGACCTTGATTTCGGCGATATCGCAAGGCTTCGATATGAAATCGACCGCACCATCTTCCTGGGCCTGAAATACGTGTTTCTTATTGTCCTGCCCGGACAATACCAGCACGCGTGTAGACGGATGCATCTGTGATATTTTACGTATTACAGCGAGGCCTTCGTCCGGCTTATGGGTATCCGGTGGTAATCCGAGATCGATCAGCGCGAGCGTTGGCGAGTGCTCCATCTTGTTTAACAACTCAAAACTGGAAAGCCGATCGGAGGCTCGATTGACCTGATATTCCTCACTCAAAACAAACTCGAGACTGTCGGCGATTATCGAATCATCGTCAACCAGCAGCAGAGTCGGTTTTTCTTTGCTCGGTAGTGACATGCGGTCATCCACGGGTTTCGAACCCTTTATTATAGTGTCTGCTTAACATTATAGTGTCTAAATCTCAACAATCCAGTTTATAGTTTAATATACAGGTAGAACTATTTGATATATAAAGATTTATGGCGGCTGAACAGACACGGTGGCCTGCATGCTCCGATAGACGTAATCGAGTGTTCCATAGCTGCCGGTTTGTGCGGTCGAGGTTAGCCGGTAGGTAGTGATCAAAATCGCACCCTCGGTATGCATACTCGAGGTGCAGGCTACAGTGATGCTATATGCGCTTAATGCAGTACCGACCGCTGTAAACG